>JASMLC010000004.1 GCA_030748895.1 Candidatus Poseidoniia archaeon | reverse complement strand
AAAGCAAGGAAGAAAATTTAGATTATGAGTCTGCAATATCTTTATGGGAACAAATTGGTGATTTCAAAAAATCAAAGGAAGTCCGCAGGAAAATGCTGGACGAGAAGAAGGTCGACCAAACGATTGTCCATGGCGACTATGTTGATGACCGTGATACTATCGTAAAGGACAGTGTCCTCAACCGTTCCAATGTCGGCGGAGGTTCTTCCAAAATGCAAGAACTGAAAGAACTAAAAGAAATGCTTGCAGAAGGCTTGATTGACGACGACGAGTTCAAGCAGATGAAGAAGGAGATTCTGGGGAAATAGGCGGATATAAGCCATCAGAATGGGATTGAATGAACGCCGGCAGGCCCGACTACCACCTTATGACACCCCGGTCTTTGGGGTATTATGTCCCGAAATCGCAACGTTTCGTCGCGACACTCTCGTCAGAGAGTAATGTGGCGCGAGGAGGGGGATTTGAACCCCCGTGGGACAAGCCCATCGGATTAGCAATCCGACGCAATGGCCAGGCTATGCGATCCTCGCGCACCGTTCGCGACGCTGCCCCGGTTAAAGAGCCTGCGGCGGCGTTTCCCCCTCGCTGCCCGAGCCGCTCGCCGACCACGGGCAGCGGCTAAAACCGGCCGCTGCTACGGGGGCATGGAGCTGGGGCTGGTGACGTCCAACGCGGGCAAGCTGCGCGAGCTGGCGGCGGCGCTGGAGCCGGCGGGCCACACGGTCGCGCAGCGCGCGCTGGAGTATCCCGAGGTGCAGGCGGCGACGCTCGGGGCGGTGGTCGAGTTCGGGCTCGAGTGGCTGGCGCAGCGCCACGCGGGCGAGGCGCTGCTCATCGACGACGCGGGGCTTTTCGTCGACGCGCTGGGCGGCTTCCCCGGCGTCTACAGCCGCTACGCGCACGACACCATTGGCCCAGCCGGCGTGCTGGCGCTGCTCGGCGACGGGGCGGAGCGCAGCGCCGAGTTCCGCTGCGTGCTCGGTTTGCTGTTGCCCGACGGCGGTCGCCAGCAGTTCCGCGGCAGCTGCCGCGGCCGCATCGCGCGGGAGCCGCGCGGCGACGGGGGGTTCGGCTACGACCCGGTTTTCATCCCCGCAGGCGACGAGCGGACTTTCGCCGAGCTGCCGCTGGCGGAGAAGAATGCGGTCAGCCATCGCGGGCGGGCGCTGGCGGCGCTGGCCGTGTATCTCGGCGACAGCGGCTAGCCGGGCCGGTAGGCGCAGCGCGTATCGCCCTCTTCGGCAACGATGACTTCGACCAGCCCCGGCAGCGCCGGTTCCAGCCGCTCGAAGACCCAGCGTGCCAGCACTTCGGTCGTCGGGTTTTCCAGCCCCGCAACGTCGTTGAGGTAATTATGGTCAATCAGGCTGCCGACCCCCACTTCGTAGGCGGCATCGACGTCGTAGTAGTCGGCGACCCACTGCTTCTCATTATCGGCGTCGCCCTCGATGGCGAGCGTGACGGTGAAGCAGTGGCCGTGCAGCCGGTGGCAGGGATGCTCCGCGGGCAGCCGCGGCAGCCGCCGCGCCGCCTCGACGGTATAGTCGCGCTCGATACGGAACACGCCCCGGCAGCCGCGCGGGGATAAGAGCGCTGTCGCCCGCGCCCCTTCGCCGGCGCCCGTGGCTGATTTATAATGGGCGGATTGCGCCACCGTGAAGCACGTCCTCGTCGCGGTCGCGTGGCCGTATGCCAACGGGTCGCTGCACCTGGGCCACATGGCGGGCTGCTACCTGCCGGCCGACATCTTCGCGCGCTACCACCGGCTGAAGGGCAACCGGGTGCTGATGGTCAGCGGCAGCGACATGCACGGCACCCCCATCATGGTCACCGCGCAGCAGGAGGGCGCCAAACCGGAGGAGGTCGCGCTGCGCTACCACGAACTCAACTCGCGCTCCATCGAGCAGATGGGGATTTCGTTCGACCTGTTCACCCACACCCACACGCCCGAGCACGAGGCGGTGGTGCACGAGATTCTCGGGCGGCTCGATGAAGCGGGCTTCATCGAGCCGCGCACTACCACTGCGCCGTATGACCCGAAGGCGGGGCAGTTCCTGCCCGACCGCTACGTCGAGGGCACCTGCCCCCACTGCAAGTCGACCGGCGCGCGGGGCGACCAGTGCGACGAATGCGGTAAGACGCTCGACGCCGACGAGCTGATTGACCCGCACCCGAAGCTGAACCCCGACGTGCCGCTGGAGTTCCGCGAGACCGAGCATCTCTTCTTCCGGCTCTCGGCGTTCCGCGAAAAGCTGCTCGAATGGCTCTCCGAGGGCAAAGGCCACTGGAAGTCGAACGTGCTCAAATTCACCCGCAACTGGCTCGAGGAAGGCCTTGTGGACCGCGCCGTGACGCGCGACCTGGAGTGGGGCATCCCGGTCCCACGCGAAGGCTACGAGAACAAGCGCATCTACGTCTGGTTCGAGGCGGTGATGGGCTACTACTCGGCGTCGCGCCACTGGGCGCAGTTGCAGGGCGACGACGAGGCGTGGCGCAAGTGGTGGGATGACCCGGAGGCGGAACACCGCTACTTCATGGCCAAGGACAACATCCCCTTCCACACCATCATCTGGCCGGCGATGCTGCTGGGATGCGGGCTGCAACTGCCGCACGACGTCCCGGCCAACGAATACCTGCTATTGGACTCGGCGCAGTTTTCCAAGTCGCGCCGCCACGCGGTCTGGATTCCCGACTATCTCGAGCGCTACGACCCGGAGGCGCTGCGCTACTATCTGGCGGCAGTCATGCCCGAGCAGAAGGACGCCAGTTTTTCATGGGAGGACTACGTCACGCGGGTCAACACCGAGCTCATCGGCAATCTCGGCAACCTGCTGCACCGCGTCGTCTCCTTCGCGCAGAAGAATTTCCCCGACGGGCTCCATGCCGACGAGTGCGCGCTGCCGGAGCTGCGCGACCGTGTCGCGACCGCGCACGCGAAGATGGACGCGGCGCTCGCGGCGTGCAAGTTCAAGCGCGGGCTGGCGGCGATGCTGGAGCTGTCGCAGGCGACCAACGCCGCGCTGAACGAGGCGGCGCCGTGGAAGCTGCTGAAGCAGGACCGCGCCGCGTGCGAGGCGCAGCTGGTCGGCTTCCTGAATGTCTGCCGCTCGCTCTCAATCATGATGACGCCCTTCCTGCCCAAGGCAGGGGAAACCGCATGGCGCTACCTTGGCCTGCCGGGAACGCCGCAGGCGGCGGGCTGGGAGGCGGCGCTGGACGGCGCGACTGATTTTACCCTGCAGCGGCCCGAACCGCTGTTTGCAAAACTGGACCTGAAACAGGTACTGGAGAAAGAAATGCCCCAAGACGAGCTACCAGAGCTAAAGCCAGAAATCAGCTTCGACGACTTCAAGAAGCTGGATATCCGCATCGGCACCGTGACCGGCGTGGAGAAGCACCCCGACGCAGACAAACTGTGGCTGCTGGAGGTCGATTTCGGCGGCCCCACGCGCAGGCTGGTGACCGGCCTGCGCGGCATCTACGAGGCTGACGAGCTACAGGGGCGGCAGATTGCGGTGCTCGTCAACCTGCAGCGCGCCAAGTTCCGCGACGTCGAGTCGGAAGGGATGTTGCTGGCGGCCGAGAGCGGCAAGCTAGTGAGCCTGCTCCAGCCTGACCAGCAGGTGGAGAACGGCAGCAGGATTCACTGACGATAGATATTTAAAAGAGACAGTGCCGGTGGAGCCATCGGGCGGCTACAGCCAAATCCCTTAAGCCGCCCCACTTCCCGGCGTGCGGGGCCCGTAGCCTAGCTGGAAAGGCGCCGGCCTTCTAAGCCGGAGACCCGGGGTTCGAATCCCCGCGGGCCCGCCATGCCCCACCTCACGGCGCCGTGCGGGTGAGCCCGCCACTCACTCGCCGAAAAACTCCGCGGCATCAATGTTGCCGCCGCTCAGGATGACGCCGACGCGCTGCGCGTCGCTCTCGAAGGTGGGCGAGAGCGCCGCCGCGAGCCCGATGGCGCCGCTTGGCTCAACCAGCAGACCCAGTTCGACGCGCAGCAGCCGCATCGCCCGTCGGACAGCGTCGTCGTTGACGGTGATGATGGCCGCAAGATGGTCGCGCAGGATGGGCCAGGTCAGCTCGCCCAGGCTGGAGAGCAGCCCGTCGCAGATGGTATCGGGCCCAGTCTGTGGAATGAACTTCCCGACGGCCAGCGACCGCGCCGCATCGTCGGCGCCAGCCGGCTCGGCGCCATAGAGCGCGACTCCGGGCGCGGTGCCCCGCACGGCGATGCAGGTGCCCGAGAGCAGCCCGCCGCCGCCGACCGGCGTGATGATGGCGTCGAGCTCGGCCTGCGCCAGCAGCTCCAGCGCGGCGGTGCCCTGCCCGGCAATCACGCGTGCGTTATCGTAGGGGTGCACCAGCACCGCGCCGGTCGTGCGCCGCAGTTCCGCCAGTGCGCTTTCGCGCGCTGCCAGCGTTGGCTCGCAGAGCGTGATTTCGGCGCCGTAGCTTTCGACCGCGTGCAGCTTGATTGGCGCTACATTCTCGGGCATTACGATATGCGCCGCGATGCCGCGCATCTGCGCCGCGAGCGCCAGCGCCTGCGCGTGGTTGCCGCTGCTGTGGGTGCAGACGCCGCGCGCCGCTTCGCCTTCGGGGAGCGACGCGACCGCGTTCCACGCGCCGCGGAACTTGAACGCGCCCACCTTCTGCAGGTTTTCGCACTTGAAGACGAGCTCGCGACCCGCCAGTTTGTCCAGCGCCCGGGACGTCCTGACCGGCGTCCACAGCGCCACGCCATCGAGCCGCGCAGCGGCAGCGCGAACGTCGGCGAGTGTAACCATCGTGCGGGGCAGCCTGCGAAGGGATTATATCAGACCACCCGTTTTCCCCATTTGGAGTAGACGCCATGAATTGGGAAACCGGTTCTGAAGGTCCGCTGCTGGTCAGTGCCCGGGTGACCCATGCCCGTGGCAAGCTGCAGGTCGAGCAGCGCATTACCAACACCGGCCCGGCACCGCTCTCGCAGCTCGAATTGCGACTGCTCTACGACCACGGCGAGCTGCGCCCGCACGGGCTCGACCGCGTCGCCGTCAGCCAGCTGCTGCCAGGCGACTCGCACTCCGAAGAAATGTGGCTCGAGCCGCGCCACGAAGTGCAGGACGCGCCGCTCGCCCTGCGGGTGCGCGCCAGCGACCCCGCCGGCGCCAGCGCTGAATGCCGGCTCGAGCTGGGGCTCTTCAGCTACCACCTGCACGGCCGCCCCTACTCCGGCCCGGTGCGCGGCGCGCTGCGGGTCGAGCGCGCGCTGACGCGGGACGCTCATTAACTCCCCCCGGCTGGCCCCGCGTGGGCGAATCCCCCTTCCGTGACGACCTGTTTGCCGGCGCACGCGTACTCGTGACGGGCGGCGGCACCGGGATGGGACTGGCGTTTGCGCAAACGTTCGCAGCGCACGGCGCGCAGGTCGCCATCGCGTCGCGCAACGCTGAGCATCTCGCGGCGGGCGCGGCCACCGTCACCGACGCCACTGGAACGGAAGTGCTGACGCACGTTGTCGATGTCCGCGACGCTGAGAGCGTGGCGGCGCTCGCCGCCACGCTCGAATCGGAATGGGGTGCGCTCGACGTGCTGGTCAACAACGCCGCCGGGAACTTCTTCGCGCCGGTGGCCGAGATGAGCGAAAACGCCTGGCGCGCGGTCGTCGACATCGTGCTCGACGGCACCTTCCGCGTCTCGCGCGCCTTCCACCCGCTGCTGCGCAAGGGGCGCGATGCGAGCGTCGTCAACATAGTCGCCAACTACGCCTGGGGCGCCGCGTCCTACGTCGCGCACTCCGGCGCCGCAAAGGCGGGGGTGCTGAACCTGACGCGGTCGCTGGCGCTCGAGTGGGCCAGCCATGGCATCCGCGTCAACGCGCTCTGCCCCGGCGTCGTGCCGACCGAAGGTGCCCGGGCCAACCTGTTCCCGGCGCCCGAGATGGAACAGATGATTACCGACACTATCCCGAAGGGGCGGCTCGCGACCGCCGACGAGATGGCGCTGCAAGTGCTCTGGCTCGCCGCGAGCGACTACGTGACGGGAGAGTGCCTCGTCGCCGACGGCGGGCAGTGGCTGGCGGGCAACCCCTTCTACACGCTCGGGAAGCTGGTCGCCGACTAGTTGCCCGAGAAGCGATGGTCGCCCGCGAAGCCGGCGTCCGGCATCGCCATCATGGTCTTCGCGCCGGAAGCGATGGCGACCGCGCGCGAGATAGTTTCGGGGAAGACACGCTCGAAAAAGTAGCGCCCCGTAATGAGTTTGTATTCGTAAAACTCCCCTTCGTCGCGCTTCGCAAAGGCGACCTTCAGCATCTGTAGCCACATGTAGCCCAGCGTCACCAGCCCGAACTGCCGCAGGTAGTCGGTCGCGCCGGCGCCGATTTCGCGCGGGTTGCCCATTCCCCTCTGGGCCAGGAACAAGCTGGTCTTCTGGAGCCCGCGCAAGCCTTTCGCGAACGGCTCGACAAATTCCTTCAGGTCGGGGTCGTCGCGATTGGTCTCGACGAACTCCAGCGCAGGATGGAAGAAGCGGCGCAGCAACCGCCCCATATCGCGCGGCAGTTTGCGCCCCGCCAGGTCGAGCGCCTGAATGCCGTTGGCGCCTTCCCAGATGGGGGCAATCCGCAGGTCGCGCACCAGCTGCTCCATGCCGTGCTCCTTGATGTAGCCGTGACCGCCGTAGATTTGCAGCATGTCGTTCGCGATTTCGCACCCAAGGTCGGTGCAGAGCGCCTTGACAATCGGCGTCAGGATTTCGACCAGTTCACCGTTCGCCTCGCGCGTTGCCTCATCGGGGTCCGCATGCGAGCGGTCAATCGACATCCCGGTCCAGACCGCCAGGCAGCGCATCCCTTCGATGAGTGACTTGGCGCGCAGCAGCATCCGCCGGATGTCGGGATGCACGATCAGTGGATCGGCTTCCTGTTCCGGAAACCGGGCGCCTTTCAGGTCGCGCCCCTGCAGCCGGTCCAGCGCGTACGCCAGCCCGTTCTGGTAGGCAATCTCGCCGATGCCGATGCCTTCCATGCCAACCGCCAGCCGCTCATGGTTCATCATCGAGAACATCGCGCGCAGCCCGCGATTCTCCTCACCAATCAACCAGCCCTGTGCTTCCTCAAGCGCTATAACGCAGGTGGGAGAGCCCTTGCATCCCATCTTTTCCTCGATGGAGAGCGCTCGAATGGAGTTGCGCTCGCCTAGACTGCCGTCGTCTGCCGGGATGAACTTGGGCACCAGGAAGAGCGAGATTCCCTTCACGCCCTTCGGCGCATCGGGCAGCCGCGCCAGAACCAGATGAAGAATATTTTCCGTTAAATCATGTTCACCACCGGTAATGAATATCTTCTCGCCGCTCAGCCGGTAGCTACCGTTTTCCTGCTCCACCGCCCTGGTACGCAGCAGCCCCAGGTCAGTCCCGCAATGCGCCTCCGTAAGGCACATGGTACCGAACCACTCGCCGCTGACCATCCTCGGCAGATATAGTGTCTTCAGCTCCTCACTACCATATTGATGGATGCAACGATAGGCTCCCTTGGTAAGTCCTGATATGGTTGCCAGCGCCATGTTGGTCGCGCACATCACCTCGTCACCCAGCACCTCAAGGGCGGTTGGGAACCCCATCCCACCGTATTCCTGATGCGCGAATAGCGTCACCAGTCCAGTATCGCGAATAGCGTTAATCGCGTCGTGGAACTCAGGTGGCAGCGTTACCTCCCCATCCTTGAATTTCGCGCCGACTTGATCTCCAATCTTGTTACTTGGAAGCCAGACGTCTTCCACAATCTCAGCTACCTGGTCAGTAATCATCTGTAGCATATCCCAGGTCACCTCCTCGTAGCCAGGATACTGTGTCAGTCGCTCGACCTGCATCACCTCGCGCAGGACGAACTCGAACTCCCGTTTCGGCACGCGGTATTTCATCTCAGTTCCTCAGCGGGTTTCCCGTCGTGAGCATATGCTCAATCCGCGCCAGCGTTGGTGGCAGGCGCACCAGCGCCATGAACGCCGCGCGCTCCAGGTCAAGTATGTCGGAATCGTCCAGTTCTTCGGTGGGGTCGGTCCCGCCGCCGCTCAGCACAATAGCCAGCTGCCCCGCGACGACCTCGTCGTGTGGTGTCGCCTTGCCCGCGCGGAGCAGGTCCGCCACCGCCATCTCCAGCCCGACGCGGCCTGATGGGCCGGGCAACCGGTGTGTTGCCATTTCGGGCGGTGCGTAGCCATCGACCAGCTCAAGGCAGCGCGCCTTGGCGTCGGCCAGCACGCGGTCGCGGTTCATCGTGATGCGGTCGCCGTCGCGCAGGATTTGCATGTCCCGCGCCTCGAAGGCGCTCGTCGCCACTTTTGCAGTGCCGACGTTCTCGAAGATTTTCGCGACGGGTGCCATTGGGCCGTGTGGCCCCGCCTCGGTCCAGCGGCGCAGCATCTCTTTGCAGCCGCCCCACGCGGGGACCAGCCCCACGCCGACTTCAACCAGCCCCGTGTAGGTCTCGGAGTGCGCCTGGATGGCGTCGCACGCCAGCAGCACCTCGCACCCGCCGCCGATGGCGAGTCCACTCGGTGCGCCGACGACCGGGAAGCTGGAGTGCTTGAGCGTCATGAATGCCAGCTGGCCGCCGCTAATCATCTTGCCGATTTCGTCCCACGCACCGACGTTGGCGACGAAGAGCGCCAGCCCGATGTTGGCGCCGGCCGAGAAATGTTCACCGTCGTTGCCGACCACCAGCCCGACGAAGTCGCCCCCCTCCACGACTTCAACCGCCTCGGCGGTCATTTCCAGGCTGAGCGGGTCAATCGCGTTCAGCTTGCTGTGGAACTCGAGCAGCGCGATGCCGTCGCCCGCGTCCCACAGAGACGCCGACGCGTTGCTTGCCAGTGGTTCGCCCGCCTTCCGCAGGTCGGCGACGCGCAGCGCCCCCTCTTTGCGCGGGACCGTGCTGTAGCTGCCGTCGGCCAGCAACTGCGTCTCGCCGTCGTAGAGCGGCTTGCCGTGCGCCAGCAGTGGTGGAACCGCCAGGCCAGCGTCAGCCAGCCGCTTGCAGAACCAATCCACGCCGAGCGCGTCGAGCATCTCGAACGGACCGCGCTTCCAGCCGTAGCCGAGCCGCATCGCTGCATCAACGTCGGCCGGCGCAGCGGCGATTTCGGGCACCAGCGACGCAGTGTAGGCGAGCGTCTGCGACAGCACTTTCCAGGCGTACTCGCCGCCGCGGTCGGGGTATTCCACAAGCGCGCGCAATCCCCGTTTGCCCGCCTTGGGTGATTCGAGCGCCACCTTGCGGTTGGCGGGCGCGTATTCGCCCGTCGCCAGACTGCGCGCCTCCTTCACCTTCTTCCCGCCGTCGCGGTTAAGCCGGTAGAAGCCGCCCTTCCCTTTGCGGCCAGTATAGCCGGCCGCAATCATCCCGGAGATGGTGGCGGTGATGCCGTTCTGCTCGGCTTCGGCGACCACCCGCCGGTAGTCATCGTCGTCGGGCAGCGTCGCCAGCATACTCTCGGCGATGTGCGGCACCAGATCCAGTCCGACAAGGTCGAGCAGCCCGAATACCGCAGTCTTCGGCACGCCAATCGGGCGCCCCATCACCGCGTCCGCCTCCTCGACGCTCAGCCCCATCTCGACCGCCGCGTTGATGGCGCACTGCATCCAGTAGGCGCCGATGCGGTTGCCGATGAATCCCGGCGTGTCGTTGCAAACCACGACGCCCTTGCCGAGCCGCCGGTCGGCGAAGTCCCGGAAGGCGTCGAGCCGCTCCGGCTCCATAGTTGGTGAAGGCACAATCTCCAGCAGCCGCAGGTAGCGCGGCGGATTGAAGAAGTGGGTAATCATGAAGTCGCGCGCGAAGCGCTTGCCCATCCCCTTCGTGAGCTGCGCGCGCGGAATGGTCGAGGTATTGGAGCTGATGATACTGCCGTCCTTGCGGACTTTTTCGAGCTGGCGGAAAACTTTCTGCTTTATATTAAGGTCTTCGAGAACCGCTTCTACAATCCAGTCCGCCTCGGCGACGCGGCCGAGATGGTCCTCCAGGTTGCCGGGCCGGATGCGCTCGGCAAAATCGGGATGCATCAGCGGCGCCGGCTTCGTCCGGGGCAGTCGCGCTATCGCGCCACGCGCCAGTGCGTTGCGGTCCGCGGCACCTTCCGGGACGATGTCGAGCAGTTCCACGCTCACCCCGGCGTTCGCCAGGTGCGCCGCGATGCCGGCACCCATGACGCCCGAGCCGATGACTGCCGCGCGCTCCATTACGCTGCCTCGAGCACCGTCGCGATGCCCTGTCCGCCGCCGATACACATCGTCGCCAGCGCGTAGCGACCGCCCTCGCGCTGGAGCAGCGATGCTGCCTTGCCGGTGATGCGCGCGCCGCTCGCCCCCAGCGGGTGGCCCAGTGCAATCGCACCGCCGTCCAGATTCACGCGGTCGTGCGACAGCCCCAGTTCGTCCAGCACCGCTAGCGACTGCGCTGCGAACGCCTCGTTAAGCTCGACAAGGTCCATCTGCCCCAGCTCCAGCCCGGCGCGTTCGAGCGCCTTGCGGGTCGCCTCGACGGGGCCGATGCCCATGATTTCGGGCGCGCAGCCCGAGACCGCGGTGGCGCGGATGCGCGCCATGGCGGGCAGTTTGTGGCGCTTTGCGTAGTCAGCCGAAGTCACCAGCACCGCCGCCGCGCCGTCGGTTAGCGGTGACGAAGTGCCGGCCGTCACGTTGCCTTCAGCGTCGAACGCAGGCTTCAGCCCCGCCAGCGCCTCGAGGCTGGTGTCGGGACGCGGGCAGCCGTCGGCGCTGACCGGGCCACCGCCGTTTTCGACCGGCACGATTTCGTCAGCGAAGCTGCCGTCGCTCGCCGCGCGCACCGCGCGCTGCTGCGACTCGAGCGCGAATGCCTCCTGCGCTTCGCGCGAAACATCGTATTTGCGCGCCAGGTTCTCAGCGGTCAGCCCCATGTTAATGTAGACTTCGGGCGCGCGCTCGTAAAGCCCCGGATGCGGCAGCGGGTTGAACCCCATCATCGGCACGCGCGACATCGACTCGACCCCGCCGCAGACGAACGCCTCGCCCGCGCCAGACGCGATGGCGCCGGCCGCCATGTGGATGGCCTGCATCGACGAGCCGCAGAAGCGGTTCACCGTCGTCCCCGCCACCGCTGGCGGCAGGTCCGCAAGGAAGCCGACAATGCGCGCCACGTTGAGCCCCTGCTCGCCTTCCGGGAACGCGCAGCCGATAATCAGGTCTTCCAGCCCGGCCGGGTCGGTGCCGCTCCGTTCGAGCAGCCCGCGCACCACCTGTGCCATCAGTTCATCAGGTCTCACCTTCGCCAGCGCGCCCTTGCGAGCGGGGGTGAAGGGCGAACGGACATAGCCTGCAATTACTGCCTCGCTCATCAAACCCCAAACTTCCCGGTATATAATAGTTTAATAAAGTAAAACATTTATATAGCAGAACCCCTTTTGCGGAGCGTGGGCACCACACCACACAGTCCGGATGCCGTACTCCACACGCTGGGGCTTTCCGACGGCGAGGCGGAGGTGTACCGGCTGCTGCTCCGGGCTGGCGAAGCCAGTGTCGGGGACATCAGCCGCGGCTGCGCCTTCTCACGCGCCCGGATTTACGGCATCCTGGACAACCTCGCCGCCCACGGTGCGGCGCATCAGGTCTCGGCGCATCCGCGCACCTACGCGCCCGAGAACCCGCGCCGGCTGGCCGAGCTGCGGCTGCGCGAAGTCGAAGCGGCCTGCGCCGCCGCCGAGGAGACGCTGATTCCGCTCTACGAAACGCAGGAGCGCTCCTACACAGAGTCGGTGACGGTGCGCGACATGGGTGTCTTCCAGCAGGTCGAGGAGATGTGCCTGCGCGCGACCGAGAGCATCGACGGCATTGCCGCTTTCCTGCCGTCGGCCATCCCCGACTCGCTCTGCCGCGCACTCGCGAGCGGTTCGCGCGCCGGCGTCCGCGTGCGGCTGCTCTTCCCGCTGGGCGAGGCGCCGCTCGACCTGGCGCGGCTCCCCGGCAATTACGAAATCCGCCGCGCCGCGACCCCCGCTGCCGGGATGTTCATCATCGACCAGGCCGAATTGCTCATCGGCGGCCTGGAAAAGCCGGAATCAGCGGCGCACCTGCTCGGGCTCTGGTTGCACCACGAGGAGCTGGCGCGGCTTTCGGGGCTGATTTTCGAGACGCTTTTCGCGGCGGGCGAGCCACTCTAGCGGGTCGCCCGCCATCGTCAGCCGTGAGCGTGCTGGCCGGGGGTGATTTGTCGGTCTGGACGGATTGCAGCAGCCGAAATGGTGGGCCCGCCCAGATTTGAACTGGAGTACCGGCGTCCCGAACGCCGAAGGATTGACCAAGCTACCCTACGGGCCCCGCCGGCGGCGCCACGCAGGGTGCGCTAAAAAGGTCGCGGAACCGATTCTGGATGCGTGCTGAATCATATTTAAGCTTTATATAGCTGACTTAAATAGGCGGTCCTCAGGGGTTTTACCATGGCTGAAATAACAGTAGTCAACGTTGTAGCAAGCGCCTCGATTGGCAAGGAACTGATGTTGCAGGACATCGCCTTCCAGCTCGAGGGGGCCGAGTATGACCAGGACCGATTCCCGGGCCTGATCTACAAGCTCGCCGAGCCGAAAACGGCGGTGCTCATCTTCCGCAGCGGGAAGGTGGTCTGCACCGGCGCGCGCTCGATTCCGGACGTGCATGTCGCCATCAACAAGGTGGTGGCCGAGCTGCGCACGCTCAAGATGCCGGTCCATGACGAGCCAGATATCGTCATCCAGAACATCGTCGCCACCACCAATCTGGAGTCGACGCTCAACCTGATTCAGATTGCGATGTCACTCGGCTTCGAGAACGTCGAATACGAGCCCGAGGCGTTCCCCGGGCTGGTCTACCGCATGGCTGACCCGAAGGTCGTGCTGCTGCTCTTTGGCAGCGGCAAGATGGTTTGCGTCGGCGCGCGCGAGGTCAACGACATCAAGAACGCCGTCCGCAACATCAAGCACGAGCTGCGCACCGCTGGACTACTGCGCGAGGACTAGCTTCCCACCAGCGAGACGCAACTATGACCACCACTATCCAGGAAATCCGGTCGCTCAAGGTAGGGCGCTACATCCTCGTCGATGACGCTCCGTGCCGGATTGTTGAGTACATCACCTCCAAGCCCGGCAAGCACGGCGAAGCCAAGGCGCGCATAGTCGCGGTCGGAATCTTCGACGGCACCAAACGGTCGCTGGTCCACCCCGTCAAGCACAAGCTGCACGTGCCGCAGGTGGACAATCGCAAGGGGCAGGTGCTGGCGCACATGGGTCCCGAGGTGCAGTTCATGGACCTGGAGACCTGGGAGACCTTTACCATCCCGATGGCCGACATCCCCGAGGAGTTCCAGGGCAGCCTCGAGCCCGGCAGCGAAATCCGCTTCCTGCAGGCAATGGGGCGGCGGCTGGTCACGCGTGCCTGAGTTTTTTGCCGACGCTGAAGCGGCTTTCGATGACGCGCGTTTCGTAATCTGGGGCTACCCCTTTGATGGTACTGCCTGCTTTCGCAAGGGTACTGCCGCTGGTCCAGAGGCGATTCGCTTCCACAGCCACAATTTCGAGTCGTGGCTCAACGAGCTGGGCCTCGACCTGCGCGACGTTCCGGCCCACGACTGGGGCGACGTCGAAGCAGTCGCCGACCAGGCGGCCAACAACAGTGCCATCGGGGAAATCGTTGGCCGCATCGGTGCTGCCGGCAAGTTCCCGGTCGGCCTCGGCGGCGAGCATTCGCTCACCCCGCCGGCGGTCGCCGCACTGAAGCAGCACTATCCCGAACTTGGAGTCATCATCCTCGACGCGCACCTCGATTATCGCGACGGCTATCAGGGCGCGAAGTGGTCGCACGCCGCGACGACGCGCCGCGTCTCCGAAATAGTTGGCCCCGAGCGTGTCCGCCCTATTGGCATCCGCTCGCTCTCGCGCGAAGAGCTGCACGCTGCGCGTGAGGATGGGCTGCACTACGTCGAGGCGGGCTGGAGCGAACTGCGCGAACACCTCTCCGATCTGGTCGAGTCGCTCGATGGCCCGCTCTACCTGAGCCTCGACATGGATGCGATTGACCCCGCTTTCGCCCCCGGCGTCGGCACCCCCGAGCCGTTCGGCATGACTCCCTATGAGGTGGTGCAGGTTCTCAATTTCCTGAGCGACCGGCTGGTTGGTTTCGACTGTGTCGAGACCTGCCCGCCCGCCGACAACGGTAACACCGCGGCGCTCGCGGCACGACTGGTGCGCCATACCATCGGCGCCGTCGCCAAGGCACAGCCACGCGACGGTTAGTACTCGACCGGCTCCGGGTCGAGCGAGCGCCAGAGGTACCACGTCGCGACCGACCGCCACGGCCGCCACACCGCGCCGATTTCGCGCAACTGCGCCGTCTCGAGGTCGTCGCCGTAAGCACGCCGCATCCCCGCCACCAGCCCGAGGTCATCCAGCGGCAGCACGTCGGGTCGCAACACGTGGAATATCAGAAACATCTCCGCCGTCCAGCGCCCCACCCCGCGCAGCCGGCAGAGCCGCGCAATCGCCGCCTCGTCGTCGAGCGGGACCCAGTCAATGTCCCACACCTCCCGGTCCTGCGCCAGCCCATGCAGGTACTCCGCCTTGCGTTGCGAAAGCCCTGCCGGCCGCAGCTGTTCGACGCTGCGCGTCAGCACTGTCTCGACGCTCACCGCCCCGCCGCAGATGGCCTCGAGCCGGCCCCAGACGGTCTGTGCCGCCCTGACCGAAATCTGCTGTCCCACTATCGCGCGCGCGAGCGTGAAGAACGGCTCCGCGCGCGGTTCGAGCCGCTCGCCCGGGAAGCGGTCGATAATCGCCCCCAGCACCGGGTCGCCCGCGCGCAGTTCGTCGCAGGCGCGGCCCCACCACTTTGGCTTGCCCATGCCCCGGGCAGCGACGCGCGGCTAAAATACCCCCGACCTTCGGCCGCAGGGCGCGGGTCGCATAGTCTGGCCAATCGCGGAAGGCTCAAGACCTTCTCCCTCAGGGGTTCGCAGGTTCGAATCCTGCCCCGCGCACCACTATCCTTTTACGAAGCCCGTTTTTTAAATAATAATCGTCGAGAACTCAGAACTTCATCAGGCAGCGCTCGACGACCTCTCCGTGGCGCAGGTGCCGCTCGATGATTTCCGGCACATCGCGCTCCGGGTCGGCGATGCGATACCACACGCCTTCCGGGTAGACCACGCAGGAGATGCCGTTCTCGCAGAAATCAAGGCAACCCGACTTCTGCACCCGCACTCCCGTCAGGCCCGCCTCGCGCGCGGTCGCCTTCATCTGCTTCAGCACCGCCAAGCTGTCGCGCCCGGCACAGCAGGGGCGCGCGGCATCGGGCGGCCGCTCGTGCCCGCAGATGAAGACGTGCCGCTCGTAGCCCGGCTGCGGGCGGCCTTTCGGGTCAGTTACCGTGGTACCATCTCCAGCCAGCGCTGGTGCAGCCGCCGGTCGCTGGTCAGCTCGGGGTGGAACGTGAGCGCCATGTGTGGCGGCTGCACCGCACCCACGATATTTCCGTTGTGCCACGCTATCGGGGTACACCCATCGTCGGTGAAGGCGATGGCAGGCGCCCGGATGAAAATTCCGGGAAACGGTTCGCCCGCCTCCAGCGCGACGTCGGCTTCGAACGACTCCTGCTGCCGTCCGTAGGCGTTGCGGTCCAGCTCCATCGCCATCCGGCCGAGCGTTTCGCTTCCGCGGCCGAGCAGGATGGCGCCGGCGCACGTCCCCAGCATGGGGCGCTCCCACGCTCGCAATGGCTCCCACAAGCCGGCGTTTTGCAGCAGGTGGCGCAGCGTTGTGGACTCGCCGCCCGGCACCACCAGGCCATCCACTTTTTCCAGTTCTGCGGGCGTCCTCACCTCCCCCACGCGAGCGCCGCACGCCGCCAGCGCCCGACAGTGCTCGCTGACCGCTCCCTGCAGTGCCAGTACCCCGATTTTCACGACGGTACAGCCCTCCCCCTGCTTTATCGCTTAGCCCGTTTTCAGGCCGGGCGAACGCTTTATATGAACCGCGCAGCATGATGGGAACCCTTCAGTGGGTATCCCACCCGCTGAGACAAGGACTCAACCAAGGTGTGTCATATGCAAGAAACCCGTACAGAGAACTCTATCGCCTGGACTGCAAGGCTCGTTGCCTTCGTAGTCGCCGTAACCATGGTCACCAGCACGTTCGTGCTGCTGGCGCCCAATGCTGCGGCCAAGACCGGAGGACCAGATACCTTCGGATACAACTTTACCGACAGTACTGAATCGGATGGTAAAGTGTCGTATGACTGGATTGATATCCTGAGTACTGGGACATCCATAGGGAATCCCGGTGACTATGTCACCAGTGCATTCGACATGGGCTTCACCATAACCTATTACGGTGTAGACTACGACGAATTCTACCTCGGCGGTGACAATGGGTGGTTCACGTTTGACGCACCCTCTGTCAGTTACGCTTGGGTTCCATACCTAATGCCATGGACCGGGATTGCTGGCACCATGCTCTCACCCTACTGGCAGGACTACCGTTACTGCGCAAGTGGCGCAGACATCAAGTACGAGACATTAGGCACAGCTCCCGACCGGAAGCTGGTAATCACCTGGAACAAGATGAACATGTACTACTACTGTACCTCGTCTGACACGACTACCTTCCAGGCCATCGTGTACGAGAATGGTAACATCGTTTACCAATATCAGGATGGTACATTCTACGGAGCAGGTTCCTACGAGACAGTCTCGATTGGTATCCAGACAAAGGGCGGTGACGGCCTGAGCTATGCCTACTCCCAGATGAGTTCCTCGTACAACAACAAGGCCATCATGTTCTACCCACCTCCGCCCCCAGTGGACCAACTGAAACTGGACAGTCCATCTGTCCCGGATCCCCTCTCGCTGGCGACCGAGAACTCGATGTCGGCCAACGTAGTCAACAAGGGTACTGACACCCAGACCGACGTTGGCGTCAACGCCAAGGTGTTCTCAACTGCAATCAGCACAGTTATTGACGAGGACTTCGACTCTGGCCCCGGCGACTTCACCTCCAGTTCAACTCACGGTGCTAACCTCTGGACAGGAGACATTAATGACAGCCAGGGCGCACACGTTAGCAACTACAACTACGGCGACGACTACTACAATGACGGTGACACATCCGATCGCTCTATGTCGTCCGGCCGTAAGGAGGCTGCAGTTGGCGGCATGTTCGACGACAGTACGCGCATTCACCATGACGGCACCCACCTCTATGTTTCCGACAGGCTGCATGGGCAGATATGGAAGTTCGACAGTTCCAACTCCGGAACGGTTGTCATTCAGGGCCTTACCAACCCGCTGGACGTGACCACGGATTCAAGTGGCAATATCTACGTGATAGGCCGCTGTTCGGGCATAGGTTACCTGTATTGTACCAACACGTGGGTAAAGAAGTTCAGTTCGACTGGTACCCTTCTATGGACTACGGGTGGGTCGACAATCAAGTACGGGACCGGAATTACCTACTATGACGGGCAGGTCTTCGCGCTGCAGGTCCACTTCCAGACCGCGAATACCAAGATAGTCAAGCTGGACGCAGATGACGGCTCGCTTGATGGCACCTTCACCTACGGTAACGGCAAATCACGTTCCTACTACTGGGAAGATTTGGACGTAGATGACGACACTGGTGACATCTGGATGATCTGGCGCCATTACAGCCAGTCAACACTGCGGAAGTACACTCGCAGCTCCGGCGGCAGCTACAGCGCCAACTCATACACTGACTGCCAGTACAATGGCGCCGGGTATCTGTACTACTCGAGCAGTGTCGATGTCTATGAGGGCTCTGTCTACACGTCAGGTTATTACTACACCAGCTTCTATGGTGGCCTGAAGAAGATTTCGACCACGAGTTGCTCCTGGTCCACCGTAGTATCAGATTATGGCGGTGGCTGGAACACCTACGTGGGTTCGATTGCCATGACCGACACTCATGTGTACGTCAGCAGCATGTACCACTTCCGTGAGTACTACTTCTACAACGCTTACGACAAGGTCGGCTACTATGACCTTTCGGACGGTAGTCTTGACAAGGTGCTAGGACCGCAGCCTGCGATGCTGAGCCACCTTACGACCCCCTCAATTGACACCTCGACCGCAGTCGGTATGACCCTCAAGTTCAAGCACTCGTACTTCTTCTACTTCCGGTACGAGGGCGCTATCATGGAGGCTTCGACCGATGGCGGTACTACGTGGGAGTACATTGACAAGGACAAGTTCACCACTGGTGGCTATGTTAGTGGTATCAACGGCCAGATTATATCGTGGTACAACACCCCCGAAGAGGTAGTCCTGAAGCAGGCATTCACCTACTACGCCTACAACGGCGGCCTCGGTGGCTTCGATGTGGCCTGCCGGCAGGAGTGCAAGTGGGATTACACGGAGGTAGACCTGGGCGATTACACCGGCTACCCCGACGTTAAGGTACGCTGGACAGTGGCCTACAACCAGTACTGGTACAGCTCCGCATGGTTGTACTACAACAGCTACTTCCGCCTCGATGACGTGTCGGTTGATTTGATTGATATCGACCAGACCTTCGTCGATGAGACCAAGACGATTGCCTCGATTGCCTTCAAGGAGACCGTCGCGGTCGACTTCACCCCGTTCACGCCTGCGGCGAACGGCCTGAAGTCGGGCGATATGGTCGGCGTCTCGATGGCCATCATCGACGACTATGGTGACGAGGATCTCTCGGACAACCGCTTCAACGCATTCCGCGACGTCAAGTACGTCATCTTCTCGGAAAACTTTGATGACTGCGACGCCAGCGACTGGATTTTCGGTCGTGACTCTTCGGGTGCCTCAATCTGGAGCGCAGACTCGAACGACGCCACCTCTGCACCCTGCTCGCTCGACAGTGGTCGCAAGTACGACCAGACCAGTCCAGGCGATCCGTGGGCCTCCACACCCAACCTCGACCTGAAAATGCCGGTTTCGGCTGAATTGACCTTCCAGCACTCGTACTACTTCTATTACACGTACGATGGAGTGGTCGTCGAAATTTCGGAAGACGGTGGCGAGACATGGGGCCCATTTGCGCCTGTTGGTGGCTATACCCAGTCAATCTACAACTACGCGTTCTACGCGAACCCACTTCGTGGTTACCCCGCGTTTAGCTTCTATGGTAGCGCGGGCGGTGCCTTCACCTACACACCCTCGCCACAGGCGTGGGAGAAGAAGACCTTCGACCTGACCCCGTATGTAGGACAGGACGACGTTCGCGTCCGCTGGCACGTCGGCTGGTCCTCGGTTGCCTTCGGCACCTACTCCAACGGCTTCTACCGGTTGGATGACCTCGCCATTACTGGTGTGGTCTACAACGACAACCTTGCTATTGCGGCCCCCGACGTAGTCGACCCGATTCCGATCAACGGCAACCCCGATATTGGCACCACCGTGATTAACGCGGGTGTCAATCCCCAGACCGCTGGGACGTCCATGGCACGCCTCACTATCGGAACCGAGGACGTCACTAACCTGATTGCCGAGGATCATGACAGCTACACAGCTTCGAACCACCCCTGGACGGCGTCCTATACGACTCCCGGCGCTTCCTGGAGCAGCCAGCCTGGCTGGACATTCCCCTCTGGACAGGATGGCTTTGACGGGTCTGACGCTTGGGGTCCTGGCAACAGCAACGGCGGTGAGTTCGCGATGTACTACGCCGGTGGTGAGGGCTTCCTGGTTACCGAGTCGTACGATCTGAGTTCGGCTCCGGATGACGCCAAGATGACCATGCTGCACCGCTGGAATTTCCACTGGACTAGTGGGATGGGCTACAACCCGAACGGCGGAATCGTCGAAATCTCTACAGACTACGACTCGTCCACGGCGGGTTCGGAAACCTGGACCAAGGTAGTTCCGACCAGTGGATACAACGGACAAATCTACAACTACGCTGGTTGGGGCAATCCGCTCTTTGGACAGGATGCTTTCGTCGGCACGAGCGGTGGCTCGTCGGCGTGGCCAGACGGTGACTGGATTGAGAGCGAGTTCAGCCTTGCTGACTATATCGGCGAGGATAATGTCGCCTTCCGGTTCCACTTCGGGTTCTGGAACTACATGTGGCCGTATGACGGTGAGAAGTGGGTGATTGACAACCTGAATATCACCGGCACCGATTTGGCAGATGTAGTTTACCAGGACACAGTCAGCATCTCTGGTGATGGTACTGGTGGGGCATTCGCCAGTGGCGAGTCCAAGGATATCAACTGGAACTACCATTTCAGTGTCCCCGGCCAGTACAAGGTGCGGGTAGAGGCTTGGATTGACGGCTACCTTGATGAGGACGGTAACGTTGCAGTGGACGAGTTCTCCGGTGATAACAAGCGCGATATATCGCGTGAGACCATGTTCACCGTGGCATACACCGACGCTGAAGCTGAGATGACGTGTGCAGGCTGTGTCAACGGTGGCTCAGGCGACCTCTACGCGGACGGCTGGTCAACCACCCTTGCGATGGGCACAGCAGACTGGCATACTCAGACGTCTGAGGTCTATGCTGGCGCAGCCTCTTGGGGTCTTGGCGACGATACCTTCGGCACAGCCTACAACGGTGACGACGCACGGCTTAACTCGCCCTCGATAGATCTGTCGCAGGCGACCTCGTCCAAGATGGTGTTCAAGCACCGGTATGCATTCTACGCCTCCGTCAGCGCCTTTGCCGCGTACTATTACGAAGGTGGCAACGTTGACATATCGACCGCCGGCCCATCCGGTTCCAGCTCCACCCGGAGCATTGTGACACCAACCCAGGGCAATCTGTATGGCGGCACGATCTACAACTATCTCTACTACGGCAACCCGCTGAATAACCTGCCGGCGTTCGTCTCTTCTTCGGGAGGTTGGACTGAGTCGCAGGCGCGACTCGACACCTTCACCGGTACGGGAATGGACGACATGTCAGTCAGCTTCCATTTGGGTGGATCTTACCCCGACTGGGATCCGGCCTGGTTTGTTGACGAGGTTGGTATCTACGCTCTCGGTTTCGACATCGAGCAGACCTCCTCCAGCCTGCCCTACAAGCTGGAGCTGGGCGAGGGTTCAACCATCACCACGAGCTTCAAGAACGTGGGCATGGGCGACCTTGGCACTGGCGGTCCAATCAGCAGCGCTGACATCTACGCCTACGCGATAGACTCTGACGGGAACACCGTCTGGAGTGACAGTTCCTACTCCATCAGCAACTTGCCGATGGCTAGTGAGACTGGCACTTTCAGCATAAGCTTCCCTGGTATCTCTACGCCCGGTATGTACACCATCGGTGTCAAACTGGCCACACCCGGTACGAGCGACACGCTGAAGGACCTGTTCGCGACGAACAACGGTGCCAGCCACATGCTGCTGGTAGGTACCGAGCAGAATCTCGGCACCCCGCTGCTGACCGGCGGAGAGGACTGGGTTGACGTGGCAGACGAACCTGCCTCAGTCGGCGACGGTGCTCTCTCGGTAAGCTGGGACGAAACCGACGTGGTTACTGATGACATGGGCATCTCAATCGTTGGCCAGGTCGGCGGCTACAGCCCCGGCTATGTTGAGGCCTTGCTCGGAACTACCATCACCTGGACCAACGACGACACCATTACCCACACAGTGACCTCCACTGATGGTGACTGGCCTGAAATCACGCTCGCCGCAGGCGATAGTGCTTCGCTGACCTTCAGCGAAGTCGGGACTTTCACCTACTACTGTGGCTTCCACACGATGATGGCTGGCACAATCGTGGTCGTCGCGGCGGCAGTCGCGACCGAGCAGGCGCGTACCAACTATGTGCCACTCTGGACCGATGACAGCTACCTCATGTTCTGGGCCGACTACGACATGAGCGCCGGCAACGAGATCATGGTCTTCGCACAGCAGAAGGGTCACTCCTTCGACAGCGGCAGGACCGTTGCACTCTGGTCACCCAACGGCTTCACGATAGTCGATGGAAGCGACCACAGCGCCGTCGGCGGCTCGCTGGCGGGTGACTCGGGCGGTTGGAATCCCTACTACATCCACCTCGACACCAGCAAGCTGGGCCTGAACGGGATGGACTACGACCCTGCACCAGATAACCAGTACTCCTTTGTCTTCCAGGCGAAGGGTCCGCTGGGTAGCGCCTCCATTGGTGGCGTCAAGGTGGTCCGTACGCTCGACCACGGTATCTTCTGGGACAAGGTCGACCACGACACGCGTGTGTACGAAATCTACCCCTCGCTGGGTGTGGATGTCGTCTACACCGCGCGCAACATCGGAACCCTTGCCAACGTGCTGGAAATCTCTCCGGCACTCGTGGCGGGAGGCAGTGCATACGACACCACTGACTGGTCCATCTACCGGGCGGTGACCGACTCCAGCTCTGGAACACCGGTGACCACTTCCTCGATAGACGGAACCACCAGCATCCCGCTGGATGCTGACCAGCAGGTGACCATCACCCTCTCTATCTGGGCCCCCGACTTCGACTGGGACACTGGCGAACCTGCCGGTAACCGGGAGTTCGACATCAAGCTGAACGGCAAGGACACCGCGAACAACGCGGATATGGACGAGCCTCTCTCAGCGTCGCTCTTCATCCGGCCGCCTCAGTTCTCACTGACTGGCATCTCGGTTGACCGCATTGCGGTCCTCGAGGGCGACGACAACGGCGTCTCTATCCGGGTCACGGCCGAGAACGACGGCAACTACGCACAGGATGTGCTGGTCGTCTTCTACGTCTACGACCCCAAGGGCGGCAAGATGGTCTCCTTCCCGGACGGCATGAAGCGGGTTACCCGCATCGGCGACACCGAAATTGCCCGCATGGCGCCCACGGCTGTGCTGACTGAGCAGAAGAAGGTGGACAACAAGGTCCTGACCTACAGCACCGCTTCAATAACCTGGGTCGACCCCTTCATTCCTGAGAAGGGAGCAGAGAAGGGTAACGGCGGCGAGTACTGGGACGTGACCGTCTATGCCCAGATCAACCCGACGCTCGAGACCGAGGACATCGCGGACGGCCGCACTCACCATGACGAGTTCCTGAATCAGCAGGACGACAACGTCATCAGCGGCACCGTCTCGATTGTGGCAGCGTCCGATACGACTCCGTCGTTCGCGTTGACCCTCTTCGGACTGAGCATGGCATCCCTCCTGGCTGGCCTGGGTGTAGCCCTCCGCCGCCGGGAAGACGCATAAACAGGCGCTCCAGGCGCTACGGGGGGCCTCCCGGAGGCCCCAACCCCCCTGCCCTAGCGTGAGCCTTAACCGGCGCTGCGCTCGCCCCCGGCAATGAGCGCGCTCTCCCTGCTGCTGCTGCTGCTCGCGGCCACGGTATTGGTCAGCGGACTGCGCGCCCGGATGTACGCGGCGCAGGCGCTGGTGCTGGCCAACTTCGCGCTCTTCGGCGCGTGGTGGCTGGCGGGAGCGCCGGTGGCCACCTGGCTCGAGCTGGGGTTCCGCCCCGGTTACCTGGCGCAGCCCGGCGCGGAATGGGCGACGCTCGTAACCGCAATGTTCCTGCACGCGGGGCCGCTGCACCTGCTGATGAATATGCTGGTGCTGCTGCTGCTCGGCGCGCCGTTCGAGGAGCGCATCGGCACGCGGCGGCTGCTTATCGTCTTCTTCGCCGGCGGTCTGCTCGCATCGCTGGTGAGCGGGCTGCTGGCGCTCTGGCAGGGCGAGGCAGGCATCCACATCGGCGCTTCGGGGGCGGTCTTCGCGGTGATGGGCGCCTTCGCGCTGCTCTATCCACGCGATGAAATTCCGATGCTGCTGGGACCGCTCTTCCTGCCGCGTGTACCGGTGCTGCTGGCGGCGCTGGTCTTCATGGGCGGCGAGACCGCCTACGTCGCGGCCGGCATCAGCGACGGCGTTGGCCATACGGCGCACGCCGCCGGCTTCGTCGCCGGAGTCTTCATGGCGCCGCTGCTGCGACCGCAGCCGCACAGCGTCGCGGCGATGCCGGGGCTGGAACACCTGACTGCACTGGAAGGCGCGGACGAGGAGCTACGGCACGCGATGGAAGCCGATGAGCCAGAGCTGCGTGCGGCATGGCTGGAACGCTTCCGTGAGCGCGCGCATTGCGCGGAGTGCGGGGCTGCCGTTAGCGCCGTGGAGGACTGTGCCGCCTGCCGTCCAATCCTGGCTCAGGGATTGACGTAGAGCGAGTCGTAGAAGAGGACCATGAAAATGGTCGCGACGACACAAGTAATCATCATCACAGGCAGACCCACCCGCATCCACTCAGCCGTGGTAATGGCGTGACCGCCCTTTTCACTTATTGAAACGGTCATTACATTAGCACTAGATCCAATAGGTGTTGCGTTTCCACCAAAACCACAACCCATTGCCAAGGCCCAGTATAATGGTATTACATTTACTTCTTCACTTAATTCTCCTAGTTTTTGAATAATAGGAAGCATCGCTGCGCAGAAGGGTATATTGTCAACGATAGCTGATGCTATTGCAGCTACCCATATCATGACTACAGCTAATATCATAGGGTTACTTGTGATAGCTCCATCAGGGCCAAAATTACCAAAAATCCAATTAGCTACAGATTCTAAGTGTCCCATGTGTTCAAGGCCCCCTACCATTACGAATAAACCTGCAAAGAATACTAACGCAGTCCATTCAACTTTCTCAATTACAGTATGAATATCAGGCAATGACAAAACCATAGCAATTCCAGCACCACTAAGCGCAATCGCAGAAATTTCAATATGTATGCCTCTGGGACTTAGTACGAGTTCGTGTAGTGAGAATAGAATTATGGTACCAACTAAAGCCATCAAGGTTTTGTTCATCATGCCCCTGTCATTTACAGCTGTCCATTCATTTTCCTGCAAAACCTCTTCCACATTCCCAGGTTTCGTTTCACTCCAGTCTCTGTAATAATATCGCATATATCCTAATGTAGCGACCCAAGCAAAGAATGTCAAAGGCGTCAAATGTTCAATGAAACTGTTAAAAGTAAACGCAGATACATTGGGGTCACTTGCAGTAAATGAGGCAATCATTACATTAGGTGGATCTCCCACTAATGTAGCGACACCACCCGTATCTGATAGAATAGCTTCAGCAATTAATGGAGGGATTGCACTGATTTTTATCTTATCACATATTTTGATTGTAATTGGTGCAATCAGAATGATTGCAGTTACATTGTCTATAACAACAGATATTAAAGTTGTGAAAGTACCCAAATAAACAACTAACATCCAAGGGTCTCCTTTCGATAGCTTTGTAGCTTTTATTGCAACAAATTCAAAGAAACCACATATCTCTAACATTGCGGCAAAAATCATCATTCCTACTAACAACCCAATTACATTGAAATCAATCGCAGAGAACAAATTGTGTTCACAATGATTACTACCATGTCCAGAGCACCAATCTAAGGTACCATATATTTTTCCGACAATAAGCATAGCTACAGCACCTCCCCATGCAGCTAAAGTACGGTGGACAAATTCTCCTAAAATTAGTACAAAGGCAACTATGAAAATAAGCAGTATCAACGTCGCTGCGAGTGTCATCCTGCCGCCATTAAAGGGGTTGATAAAAGCTTAGGCCAGCCGCGCGTCGAGCGGTGTTTCCCAAGCTGCTCGCAGTGCTGCCGGTGCGAGCGTCAGCAGCGTTTCGTCGCCGCAGGTCACGCGCAGTTCGCCGGCGGGCGCGCCGAGCCGCTCTGCGTAATCGAAGCGCTTCGCAAAACGCGCTTCGCAGCCGGGGGCGACCTGCACCAGCCAGCGCCCGGGGCTTTCGCTGAAGAGCGCCGTCATCGCCGGCCCGGAGGGCAGCTCGACCGCTGCGCCCTGCCCGGAAAGGCACATCTCGGCCAGCGCCAGCGCCAGGCCACCCGCCGAGAGGTCGTGGCACGCGACCACTTCGCCCGCGGCGATGGCTGCCACCAGCGCTTCCATGCGCGGTACCAGCGCCGCAAAGTCGACCGGCGGCAGCGCACCCCCGGCCCCGCCGAGGGTGCGCGAGAGCAGGCTGGCGCCCATCTCCGGGCCGGTGGGGCCGACGAGCCACAGCTCGCCCTCCGCCTTCAGGTCGCTCGTGACGCAGTTGCGGATATCCTCGACGATACCGACTCCCATCAGCACTGGCGTCGGCGGAATCGCGCCTTGCGGGGTTTCGTTGTAGAAGCTGACGTTGCCCGAGACGTACGGCACCCCCAGCGCCAGCGCACCCTCGGCGAGCGCCTCGCACGCGGCACAGAACTGTCCCATGATTTCAGGTTTCTGCGGGTTGCCGAAGCAGAGGCAGTCAGCGAGCGAGTCAATCCGCGCGCCGACCGCCGTCAGGTTGCCGCACACCTCGGCAATCGCCAGCAGAGTCCCCGCGCGGGGGTCGGCCTCCATCAGCCAGGGGCTGACGTCGCTGGTCAGCGCCAGCCCGCGCCAGCTTCCGGGAACGGGCTTCAGCACGGCGGCGTCGCCCGGTCCCTCACGGCCTACGGGGCCTTGCAACGGGTTCAGCGCTGTGGCGCCGCGCACCTGGTGGTCGTACTGCCGGATAACCCACTCGCGCGACCCCATTTCGGGGGTCGCAAGCAGTTCGAGCAGCAGTGCCCCAAGGTCAGCGGGCTGCTCCAGCTCGACCGTAGCGGCCGTCGGCGCCTGCGGCTCGAGCGACGGCCGCCGGTAGGCGGGACCGCCGGTCGTGAACTCCAGGTCAAGGTCGAGCACGGTCGTCCCGTGCCAGTCGACGCGCGTCCGCTTCTGCGGGACGACCTCGCCAATTTCGATTGCCTCGACGTCCCACGCCGCACAGCTTTCGAGCACCGCCGCGACGTTATCGGGGCGGACGGTGAACATCATGCGCTCCTGCGACTCAGAGACCCAGATTTCCCACGGCGCCATTCCCGGCTGCTTGAGCGGCACCCGCTCGAGGTCGACGCGCGCGCCGCAGCCGCCGTCAAGCGCCAGCTCACCGACGACGCAGGAGAGTCCGCCGCCGCCGAGGTCCTTCATCCCGGTCAGCAGCCCGGCGCGGTTCAGCTCGAGGCAGAGGTGCATCAGCGGCTCCTTGGTAATCGGGTCGCCCAGCTGCACTGCGCCGATGTCGCTCTCGGAACCGGCTTCCAGTTCGCGCGACGCGAAGGTGACGCCGTGGATGCCGTCGCGCCCGGTCCGCCCGCCGGCAAGGATGTAGATGTCGCCCGCACCGCCGGCACGGCTGTGAATCAGCTCGCTCTTCGGCATGATGCCGATGCAGCCGACATTCACCAGCGGGTTGCCGGTGTAGGCGGGGTGGAACGCCACCTGCCCCGCTACCGTGGGAATCCCGACGCGGTTGCCGTAGTCGCGGATGCCCGCCACGACGCCCCCCATCAGGTAGCGCGGGTGCTTGACGCCGTCAGGCAGTTCGCTGCGCGGCGTGTCCAGTTCTCCGAAAAATAGAGGGTCGACCAGCGCAATCGGCTGCGCGCCCATGCAGACCACGTCGCGCAGGATACCGCCGATACCGGTCGCCGCGCCGCCGTACGGGTCGAGCGCCGACGGGTGGTTGTGCGACTCCAGCCCGACGGCGTAGTAGTGGTCGGCGTCGAACTCCATGATTCCTGCGTCTTCCCGCACGGCGACCTTGCGCGGTACGTCGAGGCCGAATACCGTTTCCTCCAGCACGGGGCGCGACGACTTGTAGCAGCAGTGCTCCGACCACGCCTGGTCAATCGCCTGCAATTCGACGTCGGTCGGCACCCGCCCTTCGTCGCGAAAATGGTCGCGCACCTTCTCCAGCTCCGCCAGCGAGAGCCCCAGTCCCAGAGCCTCGCCCGTCGCCTCGAGGTCGCCGTCGAGCGGGACGGCGAACGCCTGCTCCGCGCCTGCTAGCGGCTGCAGCCTCATTCCGCCACCGAAATCGAATAGTCGTGCACCACAGGATTTGCAAGCAGCCGCCGGCACATGCGCTCCGCTTCCTCGAGCGCCTCCGGCTCGGGAAGCTCAAGCGAGATGCGGTAGCAACGCGCTGACGCGACCGCCCCGACGGAATCGAAGCCGAGCAATCCCAGTGCTTTCTGGACGTTGGCGCCCTCGGGGTCAGCCATACCCGGCTTGAGTCCGACACGTATCTCGATTTCAGTCATTATGCCCCCAATATGAGGGTGGGTAAAAAACGAAACTCAGGCTTCCCGCGTCCGCAGCCAGCCTGCCCCTGCGCCGAGCAGCAGGAACAGCAACAGCACGCCGTCGTCGCTGCCGTGTGCTAGCGGTTTCGCAACCATCAAGTACTCGATGCCGAAAGATCCCCCTAGCATGCCAGTTGTCGTAATCCAGAGCACTGGATCGCCTGCCCCATCGTCCCCGTCGGCAATCGCGCGCAGCCGTGGGACCATCACTAGCGGGATAACTGCAACCATTACCAGTAGCAGGCCGAGCGAGTTGTCAATCCATGCCTGCCCTAACTCGAACTGTGGCTCATTGAGTACCATATAGAGCCCGAATAGCAGCGTCAGTGCGCCGCCTCCTGCCGCCATTGACGCCATTGCGCGCGCCATCGACGCCAGCTCGCAGCGCGTTTCGCCCGCGGCGCGTTCCATGCGCAGCATCGCGACCGCGGTTGCAATCAAGCCGCTGAAGAGCGCAATCGCGCCGACGATATGCAGATAGAGGACGATTTCGGCCATGGCGCCGCAGATGAGGGGGGTCAATAAAACAGGAGCGGCGCCAGCAGCAGCACGGCAGCCGCCAGGATTCCGGCGGCGACATCGTCGAGCATCACCCCGTCACCACCCCCGATTTCCTCGAGCCGCGAGACCGGCCACGGCTTCAGGATGTCGAAAGCGCGGAACAGGACGAACAGAGCCAGCAAATCCACTGTTTCGGGGACGCCAGCGGCGAGCCAGATAGTGGCGGCGCCGAGCAGGTAGCCCGCCACCTCGTCCAGCACGAAGCGGCCGGGGTCTTCGCCCCATTCCCGTTCGGCCCACTCAGCAAGGCTGCGGCCGGCCGGGTAGAGCAGCAGCGCGACCGCCAGCAGCGCGTAGCCGCCCTGCGGTCCGCCATAAGTCACGGCAGCCCACGCCAGCGCCGCTGCGCCAGCACTCCCGGCGGTGCCGGGGCCGTATGGCGCCCGCCCCAGCCCGAGGCCGGTCGCCGCCAGTTCACGCCAGTCAACCATTATTTTCCACCGACGACCCCTATATAACTCCTGCCTGTGGCAGCGGCGCAGCCTGAGTGGAATCGCTCTGCGCTTCCACCGGCTGCTATACTTCCGACGCGTTAACTCCCGCCTGCGGCAGCGGCGCAGCCTGTGTGGAACCGCTCTGCGCTTCCACCGGCTGCTATACTTCCGACGCGTTCCGCCAGAAATGGACCAGCCGCTGCGCCACCGTGAGGTTCCCCAGCAGCGCCAGCAGCGCTAGCGTGCCGGTAGCCCAGAGCGCCGGGTCGCCCGCCAGTTCGCCCACCGCGAGGCCGAGTGCCAGCAGGATGATGCGCTCCGGCCGCTCGATGAGGCCGACCGCCTGCTGGCTCACGCCGAGGCGCTCCGCTGCTGCGCGCGCGTAGGAGGTGAGCAACGCGCCGATGAGCGCTGCCAGCGCCCACGCCTCGCCCGGGATTCCGGACGCCTGTGGTAGCGGCACCAGCCAGCCGCCGAGTAGCAGCGCGCCGAAGAGCAGGCTGTCCGAGTAGCGGTCGGTCAGCGCGTCGAGGAAGCCGCCGCGCACGCTCGTCTGGCCGGCAGCGCGCGCCAGCAGCCCGTCGCCGCCGTCAGCCAGCCCAGCCAGCAACATCAGTGCTACTCCAGGCAGGATGGCGACAGGCTTCCCGTCGTGGTCCGATGCGTACAGTTGCCACGCTGCAGCAACAGTCAGCGCTAGTCCGAGGAAGGTGAGGTTATTGGGGCGGATGCCGATGCGACCCATGAAAACACCCAGTGGGCGCAGCAGTTCGTTGCTACGCTTTCTCAATATGTCGCTAAGCACGCTCCGCGGGAGTCACTTGTGGCTATTCAATATTTGCGCCGGCCGCTGCATGGGCACCGGTATTGCTTTTAGTCCCACTCCTGCTTTCGGGGCGGCATGGTCGCCCGCGACATTCTGAAACAGCAGCTCCCCCATACTCTTGTGGAGACCAATTACGAGGACCAGGGCGAGCTCTACCGCGGCAAGGTGCGCGACAACTACATCAAGGAAGAGACCATCACGATGGTCACCACTGACCGTATCTCTGCCTTCGACCGCGTGCTGGGAACTGTCCCCTTCAAGGGGCAGGCGCTGGTCGAGCTGGCCGACTGGTGGTTCGGCGAGACGGCCGACATCGTCGCCAACCACGTCCTGCGCCGGCCGCACCCCAACGTCTGGACCGTTCGCCGCTGCGACCCGATCCAGGTCGAGATGGTTGTGCGAGGCTACCTGACCGGGATTACTCCTACCTCAATCTGGACCGCCTACGAGAAGGGCGACCGCAATTTCTGCGGCAACGAGCTGCCAGACGGGATGCGCAAGCACGAGAAATTGCCCGAGCCAATCATCACTCCCTCGACCAAGGCAGAGCAGGGTGAACACGACGAATCGGTCGCCCCGGAGGAGCTCTTCCGCCGCGGCGCGGTCGACCCCGGGCTCTATCGCGAGCTGGCAAAAATATCGATGCGGCTCTACCACCGGGGCGTCAAGCGCGCCGCTGAGCACGGCATGATTTTTGTCGATACCAAGTACGAGTTCGGTATCTCCAGCGGTAAGATTATGCTGATGGACGAGGTCAATACGCCCGACTCCAGCCGCTACTGGATGGCAGACGACTACGAAAAGCGCTTCGAGAAAGGAGAAGAGCCGCGCAAGTTCGATAAGGAATACGTCCGCACCTGGCTCGCGGAGCAAGGATTTACCGGCAAGGGCAAGCCGCCCGCGCTGACTGACGACCTGCGGGTGGAGGCGGCCGCACGCTACATCGAAGTGGCCGAAACCTTCACCGGAGAGGAGATGCCGCTGGAATTGGGACCGGCCGGCGACACAATTTATCAGGTGCTCAACCCGTTTATCTAGTTCTCGACGATTATTATTTAAAAGATAATACTATAATCTGGCAGGGCTGATTTTATATCAGTGCGCCAGCCGTCACCTCGCTCCCATGGCGCAGAAGAAGAGGCAGCAGCGCAAGCCGAAGACCGAGACACAACGCTCGGAAGAGCGGTTCCAGCGTTTTGTCGACCGTCGTAACGAATACAACAGCGAGGCGCGCATGCTACGCGACGAGCGCGATGCCATCCATGACCAGCGCGGAAAGGTGATGCAGAAAATCCTGGCCATGCGCGACGAAATGAAGGCGCATTCGCAGGCGAAACAGCGCAGTATGCAGGCGCGCAACAAACTACAGGACCAGGCGCGCAAGTTGATTGCCGCCAAGCAGGCGCGACGCAAGGATGGCAAAGGCAGCAAGGGGCTGCGCGAGACGGTCGAGGCGCTGATGTCCGAAATCATGGCGTCCGAGCGCCGGCTCGAGACAACCGAGATGACGATTGCCAAGGAGCGGGCGCTGCTCGAGCGGATTTCCATCCTGCGCCGTAGTCTGGGCGAGCAGCAGTCCTCACTCGAGGAGCAGGAGCACCTGCACGCCGAGGTAGGCGAACTGGACCAGTCGATTGACGAGCGGTTCAGCGAGGCAGACCAGCACCATCTGGAAGTGGTGCGGCTGGCGAAGCTCAATTCGAAGCTTTACGACAAGATGACCGAGCTGATGAAGGAGGCGGCACACCTCTCGGGCGAATCAGACAAGAAGCATCAGGAGTTCGTTGACGTGCGTAAACGCGCCGACCACCAGCACGAGCGCGCGATGGAGATGCTCGACCAGTTGCGGACCCACCGGAATGTGGCGCGCGAGGAACAGCAGGCGCGCTGGAAGGTGGTGCGCGACCGCCGCAAGGAGGTCAAGGAAGCGCTCTACGATGACAAGAAGCTGGCCGCGGCGGCCGACGACGCTATCAGGGAACTGATGTCGGGCGGCAAGATATCGCTCTGATGGACGCCATCGTCCTGGCGGGCGGCTTCGCGCGCCGTATGGGGGAGCTGGTGCGCCACACTCCAAAGCAGTTGCTCCCAGTCGCCGGCGAGCCGCTACTGGCGCACGTCCTGCGCTCGCTCGAGGCAGTTGCGCCCGACCGCGTGCTGCTGGCGGTCAACGCCGCTTTTGCCAGCCAGTTTGACGTGTTCATCGCCAGCTACGACGGCCCGCTGATACTGGAATTGGCGGTCGAGCAGGCGCGCGCCGAAGGCGAGAAGCCCGGCGCCCTCGGCGCGCTGGGGCAGCTGGTGGCACAGCATCGTCTGGCGGGACCGCTCTTCATCGTCGGCGGCGACAACCTTTTCGACTTCGATCTCGCCCGCATGACTGCGTTGCACGCAAGCACGGGCGACGACGTTATCGGGCTCTACGACGTTGGCGATACCGGGCTGGCGCAGCTCTACGGCATCGCGACGCTCGAGGATGGCATAATAGTTGATTTCGTCGAGAAGCCGGCGGAGCCGCGCTCGACGCTGGCGGCGACCGCCTGCTGGCTGCTCTCGCCCGGCGGGGTGTGTGCGCTCGCCGCCTACCTCGCGGCGGGCGGCGAGCGTGACGCGCTAGGCCATTTCCTGCCGTGGCGCATCGGTCGCGCGACGGTGCGCGGCATCGCGTATAGTGGGACCTGGTTCGATATCGGTGACCCCGAATCATATGCGGCGGCGTGCGCCCATTTCGGCTGAAGAGGTTTTTTTAGCGGCGCGGGGTCGCGCAGGTTGATGATACCAGCCAGCGAGGTGCTCGCCATCGGGTCGCTGCTGCTGCTCGCGGCAGGCTATCGGCTCTCAAGCGGGCCGCACCGCATGGCGGGCCGCAGGCTCCCGGCCGCCGCAGGCCACCGGCTCTGCATGGTTGGCTGGCTGGCGCTGGGAGGTTTCTGGTGGAGCGAGGTTGAGCACTACATCCTGATTCGCGACCCGGTCAATGCGCTCTTCTGCGCCATGGCGCTACCGTTCTTCGGCTATCTGGCGTACCACCACTGGCTCACCATTCAGTGGCGCGCTGAATATCCGGCGCTGCGCTGGCTGGTGGCGATGACCGTCGTTGCTGGCGGCATCTACTTCCTCGTCGAGCGGGTGCCGTTCCTCGCGGGCTGGCTCATCCAGGTCGTCGCGGAGCAGTCGATCTGGCTGCTCGATATTGCAGGCGCTCCGACAACGCTCGGGCCACTCGACTACGGCGAAGGTTCGCGCTGGTACCGCCTCGGCTCAGCACACCAGGAAGTGAGCGTCCCCGTCGAGGCGGCGTGGCGCGATCCGATGTCGCCTGCGGTCAGCATCGTGCTGGCGTGCACCGCGCTGCAATCGATGATAATATTCGTTGGCGGGGTGCTCTGTACCAGCGCGCCGCGAGAGCGGCGCGTCTACGCCTTCCTGGCGACGGTGCCGACGATTTACGTACTGAATCTCATCCGCAACGCAGTCGTAATCTGGCTAACTTACGAGCATGTGTGGGGCGATGACACATTCTACTACGCGCACGCCTGGATTGGCAAGGGCGGCAGCCTCGTCGCGCTGGTCGCGCTGGCGTATATCGTCTTCCACTACCTGCCGGAGATGCAGGACGCCATCCTCGGCGTGATGGACCTGCCGTGGCGCGAGTCACCGGCGGGAATGCGCACGCCGCCCTTCGCTGCCGGAACGCCCGAATGGATTACTATCGCCTTCGTGGGCGGGCTGGTACTGCTGCCGTTCGGCGCCGCTGCCGGCACCCCGTCGGAACTGCCGCTCGATGCCGCGGCATGGGCGGCCGCGGCGCTACTGGCGCTGGGCGGTGGTCTGCTCTGGTTCCACCGCGACCCGCCGCGTCCGGTCGGCGTTGGCGTCGTCAGTCCCGCCGACGGTACGGTGCTCTCGGTTGACAGGCGGGACGACCACGTACGGCTCTCAATTTTCATGTCGCCCTTCAACGTGCACGTCAACCGCGCGCCGATTACCGGCCGCGTCAGCGCGCAGCAGCGCTCCGGGGCAGGCTTCAGCCCCGCCTACAGCGCGGCCGCCGACGGCAATCTGCAGGTGCGCACCGAACTGGAGACCACTGTCGGACCGGTGGCGGTGACGCAGGTGGCCGGCGCGCTGGCGCGGCGCATCACCAGCTACCTTTCCGAGGGGCAGCAGCTGGCGAAGGGCGAGCGCATCGGCATCATCCACCTCGGCTCGCGCGTTGACCTCGAACTGCCGCTGGGGGCGGAGATGGTCGTGCGGCTGGGGCAGAAGCTGCGGGCGGGGCAGACGGTAGCGCGCCTGGCGGGGGCGTGATGCTGCGCAGGCTCTTCCGGCCGCTGTTCAGGATTTCAGTCGGCGACCTCGCGACGCTCGCCAACGCCGCCTGCGGGATGCTGGCGATTACCTATTTCCTCGACGGGACGCGCGACGCAATCCTGGTCGGGATGCTGCTGCTCATCGTCGGGGCGTTTTTCGACAGCATCGACGGGATGCTGGTGCGCAAATACGGGTCGAGCCACCGCTTCGGGCCGTTGCTCGACTCGCTGGCCGACGTCATCAGCTTCTGCCTCGCGCCGGCGCTGCTGGTCTACACGCTCTACTACGACCTCTCGCGCGGGCCGGCGCTCTCGCTCTCGGGCGGGGTGGACCTGCCGAACCTGCTCGCACTTGCGGGCGCGCTGCTGGTGGGCCTGCTGGGGGTGCTGCGGCTGGCGCGCTTCACCCACGACCGCGAGGAGCAGCTGCGCCACTTCTCGGGGATGCCGACGCCGGCGATGATGGTGCTGGTGCTGACAGTCTGCCTGCGCTGGTCCTGGCTCACCGGCGACGGGGCGACGTGGCCGCCGGCGCTGCTCGGGCTGGCGGCGTTCACGATGGTTTCGACGCTGCCCTACCACAAGGCGCGCGGCCCGAACCAGCTGCCGATTTTCGGTGCGGTGCTGCTGCTCCAGTTCGCGCTGCTGGCGGCGTGGCTCGACCATGCGGCGTGGGAATTGCTCTGGACCGCAGCGGCGCTGCTCGACGCTGGCTACCTCTTCGGCAGCCCGCTGTGGGTGCTGCGCAACGACCCCGGCTGGCGCGACTAGCGGCGGCGCCGCAAGGCGACACCACCGAGCAGCAGCAGCACAGCCAGCAGCGAAGGCGCCGGCAGTCCGCCGCCTTCCTCGTCGGTCGGTGGCGGGGCGTCCGGCTCGGTCACGGTCACGGTCACCGACAGCTGCTGCGCGGTTCCCGGCTGGCCAACGACTTCCGCAGTTAGCGTGAAGGCGTAGCTGCCGCCAGCGGCCAGCTTATGGTTGTTAATCACCAGTGCACCCCAGTCCATCTGCCCTCCGGGCATGAGCTGGAGTGGGTAGTCGGCCGTGTCGGGGTCGAGCCGCACATACCAGCGGTTGCCACCGCCGTCGGTGAAGCTCGCCTGCCAGTCGGTCGACCCTGACGGGAGCGTCAGTGTGAGGCTGATTTCAGCGTCGGAATTGCCGTTGTTGGTGACGCGGAAGCCGTAGGCGCCGGTCTGGATTTCGCCCTGCTCGACCGCAACCTCCAGCGCTCGCTGCGAGAGGCAGTCGCCTGACGGCATCGTGAAGCAGAGCTCGAGTGAGTGCGTCTCGGTGACCGGCACTTCGACCTCGAGCGTCAGCGTCCGCCGCTGGTCGGTCTGGCCGTCGTCGGCCGTAGCGATGATTCCCACCCGGTATTCGGCGAGCGCGGCGCCAGTCGGAACCGTGACGGTCACCGTGATATTTGTTTTGTCTTCGGGCTCGAGCGTGACCTGGGCTGGCGCGGCCGTCGCCCAGTCGGCGGCCGTGTCCTCGAAGCTGATGCTGAATGTATCAGCCGAATTGCCCCGGTTCTCGAGCGAGAAGTTGAAGCTGGCAGTTTCGCCTGGCGCGACGGTCACGCGTGTCAGCTCGCCTGTCACGAGCCGGAACTGCAGGTCGTGCTGCCGCTCGATAACGTCAACGGTGAGGGCCTGCTCGTCGTTGGCGCTGTCATCGCCCTGTGAGACTGCTCGCACACTGAGTTCGTAGCGGTCATCGAGTGCGTCGTCCGGAACCGTGAGCGTGCCGTCAACCTCGATGGATTCGCCCGCTGCCAGACTCACCTGCGAGGCGGCGAAAGAGACCCATTCGGGACGGTCGCCCAGCGCCTCCAGATCGAAGGTATCACTGTCGTCACCGGTATTGGCCACGGTTACGCTGAAATCGGCAGACTGCCCCGCAATCAGGTCGATAAACTGTGGTTCCAGCTCGAGTGTGACGCCATATTCGGTGGGGTCCTCGGTAACGGTTGCAGTCAGCTCCTGCGTGACAGTAACGTCACCTGCCGTGACCTCTACCATCAGGCTATATTCACCATCCGCCGCGTCCTCCGGCAGCTCAACATCAATATCGATATCGCGTTCATCGTCCGATTCGAGCGTGACCGCGCTTATCTGCAACTCAGCCCAGTCGGCTGCCGTGCCCGAGAGCGAGAGGCTCAGCTTGTCGCGGCCGGTCGCGTCGTTGCGCAGGGTTACCTTGAATGTCAGCGTCTGCCCCGGCTCGCCCTCCTTGCTGGCGCTGACCGTCGAGACCGCCGGGGCGTGGAGCATGACTGCCTCGAAATCCGCCTCGCGCCGGTCGTTATTCGTATTCTCGTCGCCCGCCAGCTCGGTCTCGACGCCAATGACGTATTCGCCGGTCGGCCCGCCATCCTCCCAGCTCCACGTTAGCTCGACCTCGTCGCCCGCGGCGAGGAAGCCGACCGTCTGCGTGTCACTCCAGATGACGTCGCCGTCCAGCAGCGCCTGCGCGCGGACGGTGAAGCTGGACTGGTCCTCGGAGCCGTAGTTGCGGATAGTGCTGCTGAACTCGACAGTCGTGTTCTCGTCGCCCTCCGACGGGACGTCCAGCAGCCGCGTGCCGACGTCGTGCGCCGCCGCGGCGGCGAAGAGCCAGTCAAGCACCCGCTCGACGATATCGGAGCGCTCGCGTTCGTCGTCGAGGAAAGCGAAGGTGAAGGGGCTCAGCATCAGCTGGTAGTCGCCTTCGTAGCGCAGCGTCAGGTTGTACCCTGACGACGCGCCGAAAACCCAGTTATCGCCGCCCGACTCGAGGTCATCGCTGAAGAGGACCCCACTCGCGTCCTGCAACTCGACATCGTCAATGTACCAGCCCTCGTAGCTGCTGGCCGAACTATCACTTCCAAAGCGGAACTTGAATGTTACCTCCTCATTTGCGTATTCGCTAAGGCTAAACGAGGCGGATACCCAGCCGTCCGAGCTGCCGGTGTAACCAGGCTCGTTATCTAGACCAATCACCGAGTCATCTGAATACTCCTCGGCCGGGTTGATGACCTCCCAGGTCCCGCCGCCATCGGTCGAAATCTGCACATTGCCTCCGTCATAGCCGTTCTCGGTCGAGTACCAGTTCTGGAAGTTGAGCTGCCCGTCCTCGCCCAGTTCGTAGGAATCGCGCGTCAGCAATACCTCGTCCCAGTTATCATCGTACTCGCCGGTGTCCTTGTCACCGTCACCGACCCAGAGGGCATGTGTCGGGCTGCTCGCCTCGCGTTCCGGGTCACCCGTGGCTTCCGAGTTGTCGGAGACGTGCCACCAGCTCCCTGCGTCTGCGTAGATACCACCGGTTGCGATTGAACGTGGAATAACCCAGTCGGAGTAGGAGCTGGAGTAGATGGTGCGGTCGGAACTGCTGAACTCAGCTCCGTCGAATACTTCATCGTTGCTGGCGCCGACCAGCGGGTCGGGCGTTTCACGGTCGTTGTCAATCCGCTCGACCATCAGATAGTCGTACTCGAAGTCTCCCGGTTCCCGGTAACCATCGCTGCTGTTGAGCGCAGTCAGGTAGTTCGATCCAATCAGCCAGAGTCCTCCGTCGCCAGAATCGAGGTAACCACCGATTGTATCGCGCCATGCATCCAGGTCACGCTGGTGATGCTCACCCTGTGTCCAGACCACGATGTCGTACTGCGTCAGCAGTTCGACCGTCGGATAGGGGTCCAGCTCGCCGTAGTCGCCGGCTGAGCTGTCGTAGGGGAGTGTATGGACGTCATAGCCCCGCGCCTCACCCTCGCCAAAATAGTCCTGTAGAGCCAGCTTTAGACGTCGGTCAATCTCGTCGGTCTGGTAGTAGTGGTTGTAGCCATTGTTATGCCCGAAGTTGGCATCAACCAGCAGCACGCTGTCGCCGTCCGTGCCTTCGCGGTAATCGGCGGTGCCGGTTATCTCCTCCGAGTCGCGCGCCGCCGCATCGTTCTGGCTGGTGACGCTGACGGTGAAGTCACGGCTTGCTCCGGTCGGCTCCTGCGTCGGCGCGATGACCGTGACGGTGAAGTCGGTCGAGCCACCGGCCGAAATGTAGATAACTTCCTCAAGCGGAATCGCATACCAGCCGTCGCCGCTGCCGGCAGCGGCGACGTCGTAGTAGCCGCCCTCGTCGCCCTCGTTGGTGGCGGTGAAGTTGAAGAAGGTCGCTTCGCCCGAGAGGACGTCCTTAACCGCCTCCTCGACTGCCAGTGCGACCGCCCAGGCCGATTCGCGAATGTCGATGACCTGTTCCGAGGCGTCGTTGCCGGGCCGCTCATCGTCGTCGAGCAGGCTCTGGACGCGGATGGTGTAGCTGCCGTTATCGCCCCCCTGCCAGGTCCAGTCGAGCGTCGCGTTCTCGCCTGAATCAAGCTGCGCAATCGTGCGGGACTGGTTGTAGACTTCGCTGCCGTCGCCGTCGCGCGTGACCGTCGCGCGCACATCCACGTTCGTCTGGTCGTTGGCGCCGAAGTTGTAGACGTCACCGCTGAAGTCGACCGCCTCGCCCGGCCCCGCCTCGTCGGGTGCATCAATATCACGCACGCCGACGTCGTCCTGCAGCTGCGGCAGGCTGAAGACGGTAAAGTCATCAACATAGAGTCCTTCCAGTTGTGTCCAGGTGTCGGAGATGAAGCGAAGGCGCAGCGTCACTTCATCGCTGTAATCCGAAAGGTCGCTCTCGAGGTAGAGCCATCCCTCGCCATCCGCCTCGTCGTAGTCGCTGGAATAGTCACCGTCATCGCCCGGCCCACTCTCAAGCATCTCCCACTCGCCGGAAACGTTGATCTCCAGATAGAATTCGTCATACGGCCCGTCGACCGCGAACCATGCCATAATCGCGACCCCCTTCTCGGAGCCGTCTCCCAGGTCAATCGTGGGCGACTCGAGCGAGTCGTTCAGCCCGGGGCTGTAGGTGCCAGTTTCCGGATTGCCCAGTCGCCAGGCGTGGCTGCCGGAGACCGCACGTGCATCATCCAGCGACCATTCGCTGTTCTCACCAGAGAAATTCCAGTTTCCGTCGCCATCTTCCAGATCGTCACTAAAGGTACCATCAGAGCCGCTTACCTCGATGTCGTCCAGATACCATCCTTCGTAAGAATTGACAGAGCTATCGCTCCCAAAGCGAAAGCGGAAGCGCACGTCCTCACCCGAGAAATCGACGAGGTCAAAGCGTGCTTCCTCCCAGTCGTCCGAGGAGCCAGTGAAGCCAGGCTGATTGTCCAGCCCTACAACCGCATCATCAGGGTAGCCTCCATTAGGATGGATAACTGTCCAGCTCTCACCGCCATCCGTGGTAATCTGGACGTTGCCGCCATCCCAGCTGGATTCCATTGAATACCAGTGCTGGATTACCAGCTCGCTACCAGCGCCCAGCGTTATATCTTGGTCAGTAAAGACAGAGTAGTCCCAGTTATCGTCATATTCGCCATCGCCTTTGCCCTCGTCACCGACCCAGAGTGAGTGTGTTGGACTATATGCTTCGCGATTCTCGTCATTGTCAGTGTCTATCAGGTGCCAGGCGTTGGAAATGGGGCGATAGTCGCTCCAGCCGTTGCGTCCCGACTCGAAGCTGTCGCGGAACTCGATGTTCACCGCGCGTAGTTCACCTGCCGCCACGTCGTCATTCGAGTCTTCGTCTTCCTGCTCGAGCTGGGCGCGGAAGGTGAAGGTGCCGTAGCCGTTGGGAGTCCAGTCCCATTCGAGGGTGGTGTTCTCGCCTGGTCCCAGCGTCACTTCCTGCGTGCCGCCATCCCATAGCTCCTCGTCGCCCTCGAAGACCAGCCCGCGAACATCGCGCGTCAGTGTCACGTCGCCACTGTTCTCGACCTTCACCGAGAGTGTGCGTTCTTCATCGGGCTCTCCAAGCCGTGGCGTCGCGCGCGCCGCCTCGAGGGCGAGGTTGTGCAGCACATAGGTATCAACAGTGATGCTGCGCTTGTCATTGGTGCGTTTCTCGTCACTGGAAATATACGCCTCTGCCTCGATATCATAGACGTAGTCCTCCTCCTCCGGCACGTCCCAGTCGAAGGTAACGGTTGTAGTAGCGCCAGCGGGTAGTGACGAGATGGTTTTCGAGTCAGAGTGGTCGTTAGCACTGCTGTTACGACAATCGATGTCCAGATTCACCTGCACGTTACTCTCGTCCTCGCTACCGCGGTTGCGGACTGTGACGTTGATGACCTGCGTAACGTCGGGCTCGATGGTGTCTCCGTCGCGCGGTGAGTTGAAGCGGCTCAGTGAGACGTCGTGCTCCAGCTCCTCCAGCAGGTATTCGACAATCCTGTCGACCAGATCGGTCCGGTTGTCAGTACTCGCGATGTAGGCGAACTCGAACGCCAGGAACACCATCCCGTAGCCTTCCTCGGTGCGCAGCGCTGACCAGAGGGTGCCATCGTCATCGGTAGTGTTGAAGATACCGTGGAAGTCACTGCGCGGTGCGAGGTCATCGCCATAGTCAAAGAATAGGGAGTCGTCGGTGTCATATTCCGCCCCGTCAGTGACAGGGTCATCCTGGACACCACCAACAGGATTAGCTGTGCCATTGTCGTGGTCGACATAACCTACGCCGAGATAATCGTACTCCCAGTCACCCTCAGAGCGAGAGCCAGTCGCGGTGTTCAAGTCCCAGAGGATATCGTGTCCCGTGACCCAGGCAGTCCCCCCATCGTCGAGGAACTGAGCCATCGCGTCCTGATCGTTTTGCGTAAAGGTGGTGCTTAAATCCGAACCGACAAACCAAATCACCAGTCCATAGTTGGTGAGCGTGTCTGCGTCAGGTCCGTCATCTCCGCTATCGACGCGCAGCAGATCGTAGGTGAGTTCTAGTGAATCCAGCGCGTCGGTATAGTATCCATCTACGTCGACCCTCGTGCCACCGTTGTTCTCTCCCCCATCGTCGTCAATCACAGCGATTGAGGGGTAGGTGACCGTGATGTATTCGCTGCGCTGATTGTTATCCTCGTTAGATTCCTGCACATCGTTTTCTTCGTCGACAATGGCGGTGATGTTGTGGGTGCCACCGACGGCAGTCCACTCGACGCTGGCGTCGGCTGACTGGCCGCCAGGAATAGTGACCATATCTTGCCCGATGGAGTTGTTGTCCCAGTAGAAGGTAACATTTGCCGTCACCGACTGCAGGCCGGTTGCCCCCCCATCATTAGCAACCTCAGCGGTAATCATAATCTCATCGCCGCCTGCCGGCGAGTCATCGCTGAAGCTGATATCCTCGATGGTCAGGTCAGGGTCATTCTCGTCGCCCTGGACGGGCGGCAGCAGCATCAGGAGCGCTAGCAGGAATGTGAAGGACTTGCGGGACATGCTTCCGGGCCGGGGATTCCCGCACGGTATAAAGATGCCCTCAGCCGCGCCGCCAGCGCTGCAACCGCAGCGCCGGCTCGTCGGGGTGCGGCTCGACCGCGCCGGCGACCCACCCGTCGGGGATGCGCGGGAAGAGCACGCTCCCCTCGACCGGCACTGCGTCGGGGACCAGCACCAGGTCGATGCAGTCGGCGCAGCCCAGCGCCTCAGCATAGAGCCTCGCACCGCCGATGAAGAACAGCTCCCCGTCGGCGGCCGCGACCGCCTCCGCCAGCGACGCAAAGCACTCCACCCCGTCGAGCGGGCGCGAGGTGAGTACGATGTTGCGCCGCCCGGGGAGCGGCTTGCGTGGCAGCGACTCCCAGGTGCGGCGGCCCATGATTATAGTGTGACCAAGCGTCAGCCGCTTGAACCGCTGCAGGTCGCCCGAATAATGCCATGGAATCCCACCGTCGCGGCCGATAACCCCGTCGGGCGAGACCGCCGCCAGGATGGTCCCGCTCACACCGCGACCTTGAAGGAAATCGCCGGCTGCGGGTCGTAGCCGTCGAGCCGGAACGCAGCGAGGATATCGTCGAGGTCAGAGTCGCAAAGCGCCAGCACGTCGTCCAGCGTTTTGAGGTCGGGGCTGATAGCGAGCCGCGGCAGCTGCCGCGGCTCGCGCTGCAACTGCTCGCGCAGCCCCGGAACGTGGTCGTATTCGCCCATCGAGCCGTCCGGTTTGGCGGTATAGATGTGCGCGTCAACCAGCGAATGGCCGAAGGTGCCGGCCCGCATCCCCGCCAGATGCGCGAAGAGCGAGAGCAGGAAGGCGTAGCCGGCGATGTTGTACGGAACGCCCAGCGCCACATCGCAGCTGCGTTGTGTCAGATGCAGGCAGAGGTGCGGCTCGCCGTCGGCGTCATACTGCACGTTGAAGATGAACATCAGGTGGCACGGCGGCAGCTGGCTCGCCTGCGCGTTGCCGGGCGCCCAGGCAGAAACCACCATGCGGCGACTCGCCGGGTTCTCGCGCAGCGTCCGCAGCACGTAGCGCACCTGATCGTTGAACCCCGCTCCCCCTTCGGCGTGGACCGGGAAATGGCGCCAGAAATTGCCGTAGGCGCTCGGCACGAAACCCTCCGCGTCGGCCCATGGGTCCCAGAACTTGCAGCCATGCTTCTGGAGCAGTCCGATGTGGCGGTCGCCCGAGAGGAACCAGAGATTCTCGACGACGATGTTTTTCCACGAAATCTCCTTGGTCGTCAGCAGCGGAAAGCCCTGTTGAAGGTCAATGGCGTAGTTGACGTTGAACGCCGAGATGGTGTCAACACCGGTCCGGTTCTGCTTGCGCGTTCCGCGGTCGAGGACCTCCTCAACCAGCTCCAGGTACTGCTTCACGCCGGCCTATTTCGCCGCGGGGTTAAGGCGTTGGGGCAAAATTCGAAACTGATAAATAGATATCAAGGCAGGGGGAGGTATGCCCTTCCGAATCGTGGACCACGAGAGTGGCGAAATCATGCTTGAGTCGCCGCACGTTTCCGACCTGATTGAGTACATCGACAAGCATGCCGAGAACTACGAGGTCAAGGACCTCACGATTTCCTGAAGCTCTGCTTCAGCGCCGCAGCCTGAGTGCGAAATAGGCGATAGTCAGCAGTAGCGTCGCGACCACGAAAGCCATCAGCCACGGGAAGCCCTCCGCCTCTTCCGCGGCCGCCTCGACCGTCAGCGCCAGCGGCTTCGCGTTGTTGGTCTCGTCCTGCTCGCTGAAGAGTTCCTGCGGGTCGACCTCGACGCGGAAGCTGTGGATGCCTTCGCTGGCAACCCAGGTCGCCTCGACCACCGACTCGCCCTCGCCGTCGAAGGCGGCGCTGGTCATCTCAATCAGTTCGTCGTTAAGGTAGAAGCCGACCTGTGGGAACTGCTCGCCCGAGCCGGCAATGGTGTTGGTGACGGTCGCCTGTAGCGTCACCTCGGTCCCGGGCTCGATGTTGTCGGGCGCCCAGGTAACTTCGCTGATGCTGAAGTCGGGCGGCGGCCTCTCGGTCGGTGTCACTTCCAGCGCGAAATCGAAGCTGACGTCGTCGTAGAGTTCCTGCCCTTCCCAGAAGAAACGGACGTTGAAGTTGCGGTAGACGCCGGGAATAACGCCGTCACCCGGCGTGATATCGAGCACTAGTTCGCGGCTCTCGCCCGGCCCCACGCTCACATCAGGCGCCCGGAAAATGGCTGTCCAGTTATCCCCGTCGCCTGTTACCTCGACCTGGAAGGTGGTGGTGCGGTGGCCGGTCCCGGTGAAGTTGAAGGTGAAGTTCACCGACTGCCCGACGGCGGCTGGCGCCGTGAGCCGGTCGACGGCGACATCGGCGCCCCGCAGCAGCTGCCGCTCCAGTTCAAGCGTGGTCGCGCTGCCGTCGTCAGCCAGCGCCAGCGCGATAGCCTCGTCGAGCACGAAGATGCGGTCTGGCGATCCGTCGAGGACTTCCAGCAGTGCCGTGAGGTTGTATGTGCCCGGCGGCAGGATGGTGGTGATAGTCCCGTCCGTGGGCTCGAGGTGCAGCAGTAGCTCGTCGCCGGCGCGGAAGCGCACGTCGTCGAAGGCTACCGGGCTGCCATCGTCGCTGGCGACGAAGTGCCATTCGTACTCGACTCCGCGCTCTAGCGACAGGTTGTAGTCGCGCGAGCCGTTGAAGTCCAGCGGTTCGATGAGCGTGTAGGCAGTACCGCTCCCGGAGAAAGCGCGCAGCAGGTAGTTGTCCGGCTTGAGGTAAATCAGGAAACTGCCGCTGCCGTCGGTCTCCAGCGATTCCAGCACAGACCCGCCGGTGCCCAGCCGGATTTCGACCGTCGCGCCCGCCAGCAGCTCGTCGCCGTCCGGGGTTCCGTCGAAGTTGCGGTCGTAGAAGACGCTGCCCTGGAAGCGCGCCTTCCAGGTCGCGGGGTAGTCGAAGAACTGGTGACCGTCGCCGGGGCGCAGCCGCAGTGTGCGCTCGAGGTAGAACTGGTCGGCACCGTCGTCGAGGTAGTCGTCGACGCTGACGTCGTAGCGTGCCGGAACCATCTCCGGTAGCTGGATGGTGCCGTTGGCGTCGCTGGTCCACGTTTGCGACCAGCCGCCCTCACGGCTGAAGGTCACCGCGACTCCGGCGAGGGGCTGCAGCACTCCGTCGGCGTCGCGGTAGGTCAGGTTGAGCGTCAGCGGCAGTGTTTCGGGAATCATGTCGACGTTGAAGTAGGAGCTGCCGGTAACCTCGACCGGCGCGCTGTAGGGCTGGAAGCCCGGCAGGGTGATTTCGAGCTGGTAGCTGCCCGGTTGCAGGTCGAACGGCCCGTAATCTCCGTCGACGCCGTTGCTGCGGGCAATAGCAGTCCCCAGCCCGGAAATGAACATCAGCGTCACGTCTTCGTCGACCAGTTCGCCGGTTGGCTCTGAAATCAGCGCGCCGTTGATGAAATGCCCCTGCGCCAGCGACAGGTCGTGTAACAGCGCCGGTGCCGACAGTTCGAGCGTCGAGAGGTGGCTGTAATGCGAGCTGTCGCTCGCGCCCTCGAAGGTGACCCAGTATTCTCCGGGCGGCAGCCAGCCGTGATAGCCGCTGAAGCGGGTCGCAAAGATGCGCGTTACGTCGTACGGCGCGCTAGTACTGGTGAAGAGCACTTCGCCCTCCTTCAGCTCGCCCTGATGTAGCGCGCCGCCGCCCACTTCCAGCAGCAGGTGGGTCGCGACCTCACCGAGGCTGACCGGCGCACCGGCGAGCGGCAGCGTGAGCGACCCCTGTGCGAAGTAGCGCTGGCCCGCCAGATCGGACGTGAAGCTGTAGACGTATTCGTGCGGCGGGAGCTCGACCGAGAAGCCACCATCCTCATCCGCGGTAAAGTTGAGGAAATAGTCGCCGATGCGGTCGGCCGGGCTGAACGAGAGCTGCGCGCCGGGCACCGGCACGCCGTCGTAAACGACCGTTCCCGTGACTGTAACTGGTGTGCGCACCAGCTGGAACTGGAGCTCGCCCATCGCGAAGTGGTCGTACTTGTCGTTGGGCGGCAGCGGTTCGTAGCCGCCGCGCAGTATGGCGGGCTGGTAGCTGCCGGACGGCAGCGCAACAATCGTGGCCATCTCGTCACCCCAGGTGTAGACTGTCCCGGCGGTGGTGTCGAGCGTGAAGAGCCCCGAAATCGGTATTTCCATGCCGAGGTGTTCCTCGATGAGGATGACGAACAGGTCGTGCCCGGGCGACATCGGCAGGTCGCTCTGCAGGGTCCCGTAGTCGAGTTGCATGCGCTTGAGGCCCGCCAGCTTGTCGTTCATGTCGATGTAGTTGGCGTAGGCAGTGTAGTCGCCCGGCGGCAGCCCCACGTCGTATTCGCCGCGATTGTCGCTGCGGACGGTGACGCGGCCGTTGACCGATTCGAAGCGCAGTTCGGCGTCGCGCACCACAGTTTCGTCCTGCGTCTCCTCGAACTCTCCGTCGCCGTCACGGTCGTTGAAGAGCAGGCCGGTAATACGGCCTGCTGGCTGCATCGCCGCGTCGAGCAGGCCGCCCGGCGCCTCGCTGTCAATCCGCGCCAGCCACGCCGCGTTGGCGTCGGAGTGGAGCGTGTAGAGGTCGTAGGTTCCCGCGGGGAGGATGGTTGTGAAGTAGCCGTTAGCGTCGCTGGTGACTTCGGTCGCGTGCCGACCGCCAACGTGGGTGATTGAGAGATGTTCGTCGGCGACCGGTTCGCCCTGCCAGCTGAGGACGCCGCTGACGCGCGTGCCCTCGGTGATGGTGGTGTTGTGGTAACTCTCCTTGCCTGCGGCGAGGGTGAAGGCGACAGTGTTGTTGTCCCACTCGCTGAACTTGTTGTCGTTGTCGAGTCGCAGGGTGTAGTTGCCCGGCAGCAGGTTGTCGAAGCGGAAGCTGGTCAGCGCCTCGCGCTGCATCAGCGTGCCGTTGGTGTGGTCCTCGAGCGTGAAGGAGACCATTCCGGGAATGTAGCCGATGCCGGGGCCAATCAGCCCCAGCACGCTGGCGGGGACGACTGCGCCGTCAATCTCCAGCGACTGGTCTGCCTGCAGGCCGGCGACGCCCTCGTAGTTCGCCAACTCCAGCTCGTGCCCGTTCAGGTCGGCCGTGACGCGGTATTCGCCCGGCGCGATAGCGTCGAAGGCGAAGCTGCCGTCGGCGCCGCTGTCGACACTGAACTCGCGCCCCGTCGCGGTCTGGGTTGCTGTAACTGGAATCCCGGCAATCGGTTCGCGTTCGCCGGCGTCCCAGTAGAGTTCGCCGCTGAGGCTGGCCGCCTCGACCTCTATGTCGATGCGGATTTCCGGCTGCGTGGCGCGAGTCGCCTGTGCCTCCGAAATCAGGATGCCCACCTCGCGGGCGAGGATGTTGTTGGAGGTGAGGTGCACCCGCTCGATATCGGAGCCGAACTCGCCCATCGAGACCATCAGCGTGTGGTTGCCTGCCGTCGCGACGACGCTGTAGCGCCCCAGCGCGTCGGTGACGACCGAGTCGTGCGGCGTGCCGCCCTCATCGAGGAGCGTGACGGTCGCGTTGGGGATTGGTGCCCCCTCCTCGGTCTGCACGACGCCGTTGATGGTCGCGCCGTCGTAGTATTTCAGGATGCGCAGGCCGTTGTTGGCGTACGCCAGCTTGAAGTGCTTCAGCCCCCAGCCGGGGAGCGGTAGCAGGCTGGTGTCGGCGCCGATTTCGCCGCTGATGCCGGGGATGCCGTCGGTCGCCTCGCGGCCGATATCAGGCCCGGACCAGCCGATGAAGGCGCGGTAGAACATGCTGTTCAGGAAGCGCGGTTTGTAGTCCAGCGCCTGCGAAGTGACGGTGAGGGTGGGGTCGTTCCGCAGCAGCTCGTCCGCCTCCTCGTAGGTCACGGTCTGGCCGTTAGAGAGCCCTAGGCTCACCGCGACGAAGTCGTTCAGCTCATAGTCCGCCAGCGTCACCGGCGCGTAGAGGATACCGGTGTTTTCGGCCGAGTAGGGCATGAGGCGGGTGTCGGCGCCGAAGTAGCGAATCGAGTGGCCGGTTGCCTGCTCGACATCGTAGATTACGTCCGCCAGCTCAGTGAGGGAGGCGGACGCCAGGACGGGCCGCCCGGCGCGAATCGCCGCGTTGCGCTTGTTGATGTCCTCGCCCTCCGGCACCTGCTCGCCAGGGTTGGCGATAATCTGCTCGAGCGCCGTGACGTTATCTTCAGAGTAGTAGGTGAGCATGATTTCGCGAATCGCGGGCGGGAAGCGGTCGCTCTCGCGGTCCACTTCGGGCTCGACCAGCCGGTAGAGCAGCAGCGCCAGCGCATCCTCCTCCGACTGCGCGGTGATGAAGTTGCCCGCCATTTGGTAGCCGAACTGGAAGTTGTCGGCCACGGTCGGGTGCTCGCCAATGTCGATGGCCCAGAAACCGTAATCCCACCACGAGATGAAGCCGGGGCGGTCCTCCTGCGGCAACTCGGTATCCTGCTCCGCCAGCCACTCCAGCCCGTCTATCCAGTAGCTGGCGGGGAACGAGGGGCCGGTGATGCCCATATACCAGATCGGGCTGGCAGACCAACGTCCACTATTGGATTCACAATCAGTTTTAGTAGTATACGTGGCTAGATTACATACTCCCGTGCGGTTGTACATACCGCTAACGCCGTCGGGGTAGAGCGAGATGTTGTTGCGCTGGTCATACTGGTATTCCTCCGGCCGCAGCAGCGAGTAGCGCAAGAAATCGTAGACGCCGGTGTCGTGGTCCTTCTTGTCTTCGTAGGGGACCGCGGCATCGTAGCCGTAGAAGGCGTTGGGCAGTAGCAGCATCCCCACCACGACAAACGCGACGGCGGGCCGCTTGATTTCGAAGGCGCGACGTAATCCACCCAGCCGGTCGCGCAGGCTGTACTGGTCCTCGTCCGCCGCCATGTGGCCGATGGAGAGCATCAGTGCCAGCAGCAGGATTCCGACGAGGAAGCCGACCAGCGGGCCGACCGTGAAGAAAGTCAGGAAGCCGACTAGCAGCGACCCGAGCGCGAGGAACAGGATGCTCGGTCCGTGGCGCCCCCAGTAGTGGCGCCACGCCTCCAGCACGTCGCCAAAACCGGCGCGCTCAATCAGCAGCCAGGTGACCCAGCCCGAGAGTAGCGCCATTACGGGTGTGGCGTTGAAGATGAATCGAATCGCAGACTGCGCCATGTAGAGCGCGACCGCTGCCCAGATCAGGATGAGGAGGTAGTCCTTCTTCCAGAGCCGGTTGGCGAAAAGCTGCCAAGCCATCCAGATAAGCCCGAAGAAGCCGAACCAGACCGAGACGAGGCCGAAGGAGAAGACGAAGTTGGCGAAGGTCGGCGGCTGCGCCTCGGCAATCGTGTCGAACAGCTTGGTCCGCACGAAGTAGCCCTGTCCGCTGAAGAGCAGGAAGCCGAGGTCGGTGAAAACGTAGGTGAGCAGCAGGTAGCCCAGTGTGGCGACCGTTACGGTGCCGCCCAGCACCAGCAGCCACGGCAGGTCGCGCGTCGGCACCAGCAGCACCGAGGCGCCGATGAAGGCGAGCAGGATGTAGGCGGGCGCGTCCCACCAGGGGCTGATGAAGCCCATGCTCCAGTAGTAGGGGAGCGCGAGCAGGATCGGCAGCGAAAGCGCGACTATTCCGAGCATCGCGGTCGTCAGGCTGTCAATCCTGCGGAAGGCGTTGATTACCATCTGGGAAATCAGGTAGATTACGAGAATCACCATCAGGTAGGGGAACCCTTTCCAGCTCAGCGCGACCAGCACTAGTGTCATCCCCGCTAGTCCCGCGTAGCCGAGCGCCAGCCGCTCGCTCTGCAGGAAGTCGGTGAAGCCGCGCTTGATGCTCTCGGCGGAGCGCCAGTCGGCGACCCAGCGCGCGTCGCTTCCCTCGGTGAGGGCGCGCATGAAGAAGAAGAAGGCACAAGTCCCGAAGAAAATCACGTACGAATCGTGGTCCGCCAGCGAGATGGTCGAGTGGGAAATATGGCCGGAATTGACTGCGATGAAGAGCGCCCCGAGCAATCCCGCTTCGCGGCCGAACTGCGCGCGGCCGATGGCGTAGACGGGGAAGACAATCAGCGCGCCGTAGACCGCTGGCAGCACTTCCATCGCCCACCAGGTTGATTCGGCGGCGTCGCCGAAGAAGGGCGCCAGCACCAGCCCCGTAATCGCAATTGACCAGTCGAAGAGCGGCGGCCGGTTGTTGTTGGCGCCGTAGGGGTAGTTGAGCATCTCGTCGCGGACGAGGTGTTCGCCATTTTCCATGACGTAGTCAACGACCCGCTTGTGGTAGTAGGGGTCGCTCCCGCCGGTGAGCTTGAACCCATCCTCGGTCGCGGCATCCAGCGTCCAGGCCGAGCGAATCGTCAGCGCCAGCAGGAAAATTCCGAGCACCGCCAGCAGGCTGGGCCAGTGGACTGGTGTCGACTCGGCCTGTCGCTTTTGCGGGGCAGCCGGAGCAATGGCGGCAGCTGCGCTGGGTCGCTGTAGCGGGCGACTGCGTATGCCATCACGGCGCCTGCGCGTGCTTCGAGCCATGTTGAGTCCCTGGATGCCCTTCGGAACGGAGGACGGAGGGGGCGCCACTCGCTGGTTTATATAAGCGCTATCTCGAACGCGCCCTGCGCCCGGCGTGCGCGCGAGGACTCAGTGCGCCGGCAGCAGCTTTCCGCTGCATTCGCCGAAGCCGACGCGGAATCCGTCGCCCTGGCACCAGCCAGTCAGCGTGACGGTGTCGCCGTCCTGAATCGAGCCGCGCTGTTCGCCCGAGTCTAGGGTCAGCGGCTGCTCGCCGCGCCACGCCAGCTCGAGCATCGAGCCGCGGCTGTCGTCGGTCGGCCCCGAAATGGTGCCGGAGGCGAGCAGGTCGCCGGTGCGCAGGTTGCAGCCGCCCGAGGCGTGGTGCGCCAGCTGCTGTGCCATCGACCAGTAGAGGTAGCGGCAATTGCTCTGGCAGAGCCGTGTCGCGCCGCCACCGTCAGGCGCCAGCCAGACTTCGAGCGCGATGTCGAACGCGCCGTCACCGCCGCCGCGCAGGTTCTCGAGCGGCGGCGGCTCCTGCTCCGGGCCGGCGCAGCGGAACGGCTCGAGCGCGTCGAGCGTCACGACCCAGGGCGAGATTGTGGTGGCGAAATTCTTCGCGAGGAACGGCCCGAGCGGCTGGTATTCCCACTTCTGGATGTCGCGCGCCGACCAGTCGTTGACCAGCACCATCCCGAAGATGTGTGACTCGGCCTCCGCGACGGGGACCGGGTCGCCCGGGGCGTTGCCGGGGCCGATGAAGAAGCCCATTTCGAGCTCGAAGTCGACCATGCGGCTGGCGCCGAAAACCGGCGGCTGCGCGTCGTCGGGGCGCGTCTGCCCTTGCGGTCGCCTTACGGGTGCGCCGCTGACGATAATCGACGACGAGCGGCCGTGGTAACCCACGGGCAGGTGCAGCCAGTTCGGCATTAGCGCATTCTCGGCGCCGCGGAACATGGTCCCGACGTTGGTCGCGTGCTCGCGCGACGAATAGAAATCGGTGTAGTCACCAACATCGACCGGCAGTTCCATCTCGACCGCGTCGGCCAGCAGCAGCGCCGCTGCGCGTAGTTCCGCGTCGTCGCGCAGCTCGCCACAGTTGTCGCGCAGCAGCCGGCTGAGCGCCTGGCGGGTGGCCGACCACGCTTCGCGGCCGAGCGCCATGAAGGCGTTGAGCGTCGGCTCGTGGAACGCTTCGGTGCCGGCGACCGGCGTACCGTCGAACGCGCCAGTCTCGTCGAGCACCGCCAGGTCCACGACGGAGTCGCCGATGGCGGAGCAGACGCGCAGCTCGCCGCCCGCCTTTGGGCGGCAGACGCCGAACGGCAGGTTCTGGATTGGAAAATGCGAGTCGGCGGCGACCGCGACCCACGACCGCAGCTTCGGGTCATTCGCGTCGCCAGCCATCAGAGCCATCCTATGTCGCGCAGGTCAGCCACCGGCTCGGCAAAAGAGCAACTCCCCTGCCCCAGCAGCGCGTTTTCGCGCAGCCGCGCTACATCCTCGGCGCGCACCAGCCGCCCGCGCCACTCGACGCCGACGCCGGTCAGCGCGAACGCGTCGGGCGACTGGTCGGCGATGATTCCCGCCAATTCCTGCCAGCCCAGCCCCGCCGTGTGCGCCAGCATCCCGCCGACGTAAAGATTCAGGAAGCCGTGCATCTCGGTCCCGACGGTTTCGTCGAAGTACCGCACCGGATGGTGCAGCCCGGCGGTGAACTTGGCGGCGACGCCGGCGTCGCGCGCGGCGACGATGAAGCGCGCAACCTGCTTGGGCGCCGGGAATGCGTCGGCGCTCACGCCGCCGCAGCGCAGCTTCGCTCCTGCCCCGGCAGCGGCGAGCGTTGCCAGCGTCGCTTCGAGATGGTCGCCGACCGCGAACTCGTGGAACTGCGCCAGCCCGGCCCCGCGCAGCCGCTCCGCGACTGCCGCGACGAAGTCGGCGGCGACCGGCAGCGGCGGCAGCCGCGCTTCGAAACTCTCGACCGCGACCGCGTCGCCGTGCGCAGCGCGAAAGCTTTTGATGGCGGCGAGGTCGGCGTCAATATTCTTTAAATATTCGTCTTCGGAACGACCGCCCTTCCCCAGCGCGGCGATTCGCAGTGTTTCCGGGAACGCCCTGAGGTGCGGTTCCAGCTCGCCCAGCCGCTGCGCCGGGATGATGAAGCGCCCCAGCATCCACGCTTCCGCGTCGCCGAGGTGCGCAGCGTATTCGCGCACCGCATCGTCCAGTGGGAGCTGCGCCGGCGGGAAGAGTCCGGCGTAGTCGACCATCCCGGCCAGCAGCGCGCGTGCGGGTCGCATCTCCGCTGACTTCAGGCGGGCGGTATTAGGCTTTCAGGCGGCGCTAATGCCCCGGCCCGAGCAGCGCGACTATCAGCACCAGCAGCATCCCCAGGATGACGAAGCTGGTTGGTGACTCGCCTTCGTGGTCGTGGCTGTGCACTTCGGGCAGCACGTCGACCGTTGCGACGTAGAGGAACGTGCCGGCCGAGAAGAGCAGTGCCAGACCCACGTTGTCGTCGCTTGCTAGCGCGCTGTCGCGCAGCGTGTAGAAGGCGAGGATTGCGGCAATCGGCGACGTCAGCGCAAAGAGCAGCAGGTAGAGCCGCGACCGCGCCGGCCCGGTCTCGATGTGCGCCAGGAAGGAGGCGAGCCCGAAGGCGGTCGGCCCCTTGTGGAGCATGATGGCGGCGAAGACAATCAGACCCGTCTCGGTGCTGCTGGTGACCGAGGCGCCTAGCGCCAGCCCGTCGGCCGAGGCGTGGATGATCAGTCCGATGGTTGCCGAGAGGCTCAGCAGCTCGCGGTCCGCCTCGTGGTGGACTGCGTGCGGCAGCCCGAAGAACTCGAGCAATAGCATCAGCGTGAAGCCGGCCAGGATTGCGCCACCAAGGAACAGCGGCGCGATTCCGGCTGCCGCGCCCAGCGTCAGCTCCAGCCCCTCGGGGATGATGACCAGGAAGGCGGAGCCGACCAGCACCCCGGCACCGAGCGCCATGAACTGCTCCAGCCGCGCGTGGGAAAAGCGGAAGCCGAGCGGGATGTAGCCGAACGCCAGCGCGCCGGCGAACATGATGGCCGCCAGCAGAAAGAGAAAGGTCTGGTCGTCCATCGTCAACAGGTCACGCAGTGGCAGCCGCAATCCGCCTCGGCGTCAGCGTGCTTGTGGTCGAACTCGCACTCCGGGTAGAGCTCGTCAACCGCCCCGCGGTCGAGCGCCCAGCGCAGCAGGTCCGAAATCAACCGCGAGCGGTTGATGCCCTGGATTTCTCCCTTCCAGCCGTCCAGCTGCTGTACCAGCGCCGCCGGCAGGTCGGCCGAGACCTTGGTAATCGCGTAGTGCGAGCGGCGGCCCATGCTAGCAGCAGCTCCCACAGCAGTCGGCTGTAGCCTCGCCTTCGTCGGCCGCGAGCGTCACCCCGCTCTCCGGCGCGTAGGACGCGACGGAAACCGCGTCGGGGTAGTAGCCTTCGGGATAGGTCGGGCAGACTGCGGTGTACTCTTCGGTCCGCTTCAGCACCTGCCCGGAGAATTTTCGCGCCTGCATGAACTCGAGCGCCTCCTCGACTGAATCGAAGGGCTTCGAGCAACTGGTGTAATTCCATTCGCTCATGGAATGGCCGATACAATGTATTATAAAAAGATTATGATTGTAATCTGATTGTATTATTTATGCAATAAATATGGCGTAAGGGCCATCAGGCGCTGAAGTCGAGCAGGTAGAGGATAGTGCCGACCAGCAGTGCCGGGACAGTGGTATGGATAGTCGCCCAGAGCGACGCCATGCGATTGCGCGCCAGCAGCGGAAAGAGCGCATCGCCATCCTGTGAGATAGCGTGTGCCGCCAGTGCCGGGAGTCAGCCCCATCAGTGCACCAGTCAGTGGCTGCCAGCGCCTTTTTCGTTGCAGTAATTCAACTAGTCCACCTGCCGTGCGGTACTGGATTCAGGAGAAGAGCAGCACCATTACCGCTACGAAAACTGCAACCTGCCGGAACGCATCTCGCATTGAAACCAGCAGGATTTCTAGCAGCGGGTTCATGGAACGGTTTCCGGAAGGTCGGCGAACTAGGTCTCACCAGGGGGGCTCGACCTTGAACAGGCAGTGGTCGTGCCCGGTGCCGTGGCAGGCGAATTCACGGACTTTCCAGTCACCACCGATGGAGTTCGAGAGGACACCCTCCATGATGCCTTCGTCGAGAGCGCAGAGCGGCTTGCCCACATCGGGGACGCCGGTGCAGTCGTAGTTTCCGTCTATGCGCAGGACCAGTGGATTATCCTGATGTTTCTCGATGAGCCCCATCTTGTTATCCTCCCAGAGCGTTGCAAGACTCTCAATCACGGCATCCAGTTCCGCACTGCTGTCAAGGCTTTCCGCCATCTGGATTCCGATATCGTGCCCCACTTCGCGCAGCATCGAGTCGAGCGAGAGTCCCCATGATTGGGTAACGTAGCGCAGGCCGTGGTTGATGCGCTCCATCAGTGGTGCATCATTGGCCAGTCCATTGCGGACGGTCTGGGTAAAATAGCTGGAGAAGGCATTAGTGGGTCCTCCACCCGTGGCAGCGAGCCGCCCTGTGAGGTGATAGACCTTGCGCCGGGAGTCCGCGGGGTCTACCGATGACCTAACCAGACTCGCCGCTTCCAGTTCAAGCAGGTGACGCGCAGTCGTAGACTGCGCTCGCCCAATCGAGGCCATGACTTCCCGCTGGGTCCGCGGGCTGTCCTTGAGCAAGTTCAGGATTCCCCGCTTGATGGGACTGGTGATGGGCTTCAGCCCCCGAGGCGTGTTGTAGAGGTCGAAGTCGTCTCCATTCATTTTCTAGATAAGTGAACATAAAACCAAACCTATAAATAGGTATGTATTGGTAAGAACGTATAGTTACGTTGTTTAAGAGGTAATGCTCAACCATGAGTTCGAATCTCGACCCAGAAAACGAGCATGACAGCTTCCAACCAATCCTAGTTGCGTTAGCTATCGCGCTGCTACTAGCCGGACTCCTAGCATGGCCCTTGCTACCACTAGGTTTGGTCATAATAGTATATGGGCTCTGGCACTGGATTGGCGAAGAAGTAGAACTATGGTCCTGGAGTAAAACGGGTGGATGGAGAGATGGTTACTACGCTACGATAATCATCGTTATCACGGAGGCTCTGGTGTTCCTAGTCTTCTTCACATTCTGGTTCTGGGCCCGCCATTATTCGGCTGATTCTTGGCCTCCTGAAACAGTCGAATTCGATATGCCTTTTGTTGGATTAACTTCCCTCTTCCTGTTCCTAAGTGCCTACACGGCTCACCGGTCACTTAGCGAGTCCTCTGATTCAATGTGGTTGCCAGTCACAATCCTACTGGGCGCACTTTTCCTAATCGGGCAGGGCTACGAATACTTCACACTCTATGAGGCTGGACTGACGCAGGAATCCAGTTTCGGGACCGCCTTCTTCGCGCTTACCGGCCTGCATGGCCTACACGTGCTGGTGGGTATCGTGGTCCTCAGCATCCTGCACTGGCTGGCAAGGACGGATTCGCTCCACAAGGAAACGCAACTGCCGGAGAGCATCGTGCTCTACTGGCACTTCGTTGATGCAGTCTGGGTGTTCATTCTTCTTTTCGTCTACCTGGAGGTACTCTAATGAGGAGAATTACACTCGCCATTGCCAGCGCACTCGGTGTCATAATCCTGCTTGCAGGCGAGGTTACTGCCTGCGCATCCTGTGTTAGCACCGGTACAACCGGTGTTCATGCCGAGAAGTATGACAGGCTGTTCAGCATCTATACCCTGATTGGTGGTATCGTCACCCTCGTAGTGTATGGCTGGATGGGCTGGCTCCTATTCAAGTTCCGCGCCAAGGAGGGAGATTTCGAACCTGCTGATGCCCCTAAGCTGGGCGAAATCCCCAAGCACCGGGGAGACCCGGCCTGGACTTGGGCAGTTACAGCTGGCATATTCGTCATCCTGATGGGGCTCACAATTGGAACGATTGACATGGTCAACTTCTACGAGAACCCGGATGAAGGCATGGCGAGCAGACAGGTAACTGTGAAAGTGACTGGCGCGCAGTACTTCTGGGAGTTCGAGTACCCCAGCGGCAATAAGTCATACGACACCCTCACAGTGCCAACCGACACCACGGTCATTCTGGAGGTGACCTCGGATGACGTCTGGCATAATTTTGCCGTTCCTGCCCTGCGGCTGAAGATTGATGCCATTCCAGGCGACACAGAGCCGAACGTAATCTGGTTTGATGCATCTAATACCGGAGAATATCCCATTTACTGCATGGAACTCTGTGGCGCAGATCACGCCGATATGAAAGGCACTCTGGTGATTGTAGAACCAGATGACTACACCAATCTCTATGATGGAGGGTCAGCATGAACACAGTCGTACTGAAGCGATGGCTCTCAACCACCAACCACAAGGATGTCGGCTTGATGTATTTCTTCGCCACACTCCTGTTCGGATTTATCGGCCTCGCGCTCTCGCTGCTGATTAGGCTACAGCTCTACCAGCCCAATAGTGGGACGGCCCTGCTCGACTGGGGACCGGGAGAGCCAGGTGAGTTCTACAACTCAATCGTAACCATGCATGGTGCCGTGATGGTGCTCTTCTTCGCGTCACCGCTTTCCTTCGGTTTCGCGAACTACATGGTCCCATTGCAGATCGGGGCGAAGGACATGGCGTTCCCGCGACTGAACGCGTTCAGCTTCTGGGCGTTCCTGCTCGGAGGGCTGGTAGCTGCTTCGGGATTCCTGCTAGGTGGGGCCGCCGACGTGGGCTGGACCTTCTATTCGCCGCTGACCTCACTCGAGTACAGTCCCGGCAATGGAGTTAACCTGGCTGGCGCGGGGCTGGTACTGCTGGTGATGTCGGTGACGGCTTCAACCATCAATTTCATAGTCACAATCCTGAACCACCGCAAGCCGGGAATGAGCCTCTGGGACATGCCGATTTTCACTTGGACCATGCTGTTCACGGTGGTGCTAATGCTGGTGATTTTCCCGGCCCTGCTAGGAGCACTGCTGATGCTGGTCGGTGACCGCATCTTCGGGACGATGTTCTTCGCGGACTCGACGAATGGCGCAATCCTGTGGGGGCACCTGTTCTGGTTCTTTGGCCATCCTGAGGTTTACGTGGTGCTGATGCCGGAACTGGGGATTGTAGCTGAGATAATTCCAGTATTTGCCCGCAAGCCGCTCTATGGCAAGCGCTACATCATCTATTCGCTCATTGTCGGAACGGCCCTCAGTGTTATCGTCTGGGTCCACCACATGTTCATCACTGGCATTGACCCGCTATTGAGGGAGTTCATGAGCGTGACCACCGAGCTGATTTCGATTCCGTTCGGAGTGTTAATGATTTGCCTGATAGCAACGCTGTATGGCGGGAGAATCACTTTCCCCACTGCCAACCTGTTTGCTCTGGGTGCTGTGGCCGTATTCGTCATCGGGGGCGTGACAGGCGTATTCCTGTCATCAGCCGCAATCGACTACCACCTGAGGGGGACCTACTATATTGTAGCACATTTCCACTACACGCTAGGCGCCGTAGTAATGGGTGTCGTGGGTGGAATTTACTACTGGTTCCCTCGGATGTTCGGTCGGTTCCTGGACGAAAAGCTGGGCAAAATCCACTTCTGGGGCACAGTGCTCGGGCTCCTGCTTTTCGCTTCACTCTTCGTGCTGACTGACATGCCTCGCCGCGTCTACATCTACGATGAGGTGACCTGGGAACTCTACAACCTCGTGGCCACAATTGGCGCCGTAATTGCCTTCTTGGCACAGCTGGTTTTCCTCTATAACCTTGTCAGGAGTTTGAGTCACGGCGAGCAAGCAGGTAGCAACCCCTGGGGCGCCAGCACACTGGAATGGAGTGATTCTGATTGATGGATGAAGTCCCACTCCGGGGCACTGTGCTAGCTTGGGTCCTGATAATTGCTGTGGCAGTTATCACGTTCCCGGACGCTAGTTCCTACAGTGGTGGGATTTCGGTTGATGACTCAAAGAGTGGATGCATCTGCCACAGTAGCTCGCCAGCCAGTGACCTCATGGTGACGCTTTCGGGACTGCCCGCTACGTATGACGCTGGAGTCCGCTACAATCTGACAGTCGCGCTGTCTGGTGGTCCCGAGGTCACGTCTAATCCGACGAACCAGGGAGGCTTCAACCTCGAGGCAAGCGCTGGTGACCTTTCTTCAGTAGATTCGAACACACAGGAAAAAGAGGATGGCTCGCTGACCCACAACTCTGAGGGCAACGACCAGCGGAGCTGGAAAGTTGAGTGGGTGGCGCCTGCTGATGATTCGTTACGTGTATCGTTTACGCTGAGAGGGAACGCCGTGAATGGTGACGGCGAAGCGAGTGAAGAAGACCACTGGAATGAAGCTGAATACACGTCAAAGGGCAGTGGCTACGAAGAGGAAAGCCCGGGCCTGTCGACAATCCTCACCATTGCCCTGCTGCTGGGAATTGCCTGCCGGCGCAGGTTACGCTACTGAACGTCTTTCAACAGGAAAACTATGAGCCAAACGCAAAGAATATTGAAGAGCAAGCATGTGCCAGCACGCGTCTTCGACAAGGTCTTCATGTCATTCGGCTGGTTCAAGGTCAATAACGAACTGCCGCTGGAGCTGGGCGCGACCGTCGCGGAAGATGGCACCATTTTTACTGATGCTGACTGCCGGGTACTCGATGGGCAGGGCGGCGCCCCGCTCGACCGCTTCTACGCTATCGGCGATATCCGGCACGAGACCTGGGACCAGATACCGAGCGCGTGGGCTGACGGCGAGACCGCCGCTATCCACGCCTGGGCCAAGTGGCTCTAGTCCGCTCCCGGCTCTAACCCAGGTGCAGCGCCAGCGTGACCAGCAGCGCCACCGTCACCCAGCGCTGGACGTGTGCCAGCCGCGCCTGCTTGCGCAGCGGGCGGCTGACCCAGTCAGGCGGCAGCCGGCGCCAGAGCAGGATTCCGGTGACCGAGAGATACGCCATCGTTGCCAGCGCCAGCAGTCCGCTGAGCGAGTCGCCCTCCAGCCAGCCCTCCGACTGCGCCATCAGCCAGCCGTGGTAGCCTGCCAGCGCGGTGGCGCCCACCATCAGCCACATATGGCCGTTTAGCGCCAGCTTCAGCAGCGCCCCGTAGCGCTTGCGCTCCAGCCCCGCCATGAAGAGCCGGTCACGCACCAGCCGCTGCCGCACGACGACGTAGATGAAGCCGGCGCCCAGCATCCAGGCGGCGACTTCGCCCGAGCCTTCGCCAGCGTCGCCGCCTTCGTCGTCATCGCTTTCGTCGTCTTCACCCTCGTCGGCAGCAGCGAACGAGCTGAGCAGGAGCAGGGCTGCCAGTAGTGGCAGGAGCCGGGCAATCTTCATGGTTCTGTTCAAGGGGACTGGCCTATAGGATTTGGGGTGTTCCGGGGGGAATTCCTGAGGTATGGATATTTCGGGTTTTGTCCTAATATTCGGGTTTTGTCCCTGAAGTCCTTTATTAGCAGCCGGGGTGTTACACTTGGAGTCAGGTAGTCTGGCTCCAGAGGCAAAAATGAACCGCAAAACCTACCTGACAGCGCTTATGTCGCTGAGCATAGCTGGCCTTCTTGGCCTGACCGCCGTAGGCGGAGACTGGATATCGCCCGGAGATACCATATTCCCGGACGATGGGACGAACTCTTCCCAGATAACACCCCAGACCAGCTCAGCCCCGGATTACAGTAATGTAATTGGCGGCTCGACCGAGACATCAAACACAACCGGCGGCTCTACCTGGAATAGCGGTAGCACTTCTGACGGGTCTAACTCCACATCTGGCAGCGACGATGACGAAGATGACGATGAGGAAGACGACGAGGATGATGAGTACGAGGACGACGAAGAAGATGAAGAGGATGGCGACAGCGATTCTAGCGATTCTAGCGACGAGCAGGGTGGCGAGGAGAACGATGACTCCAACGAGGACGACAGCGACTCTGGAGACGGAGACGACGACGTGGAACAGGAAGGGCGCGTGCGAACCTATGCCTTGCGCAGCCCGGACCGGGTGGTCAACAACCTGATCACCTATCAACCTTCTTTCGTCGACCGCATGGTTGACCGCTTCCTGGAAACCTGGCTGGAAGCGCACAGGTAATACCGGAGGCCACAATCTGCCAAGAGCCGGAAGCAGCAAGCCCTCAAGCCCCGAGCGCGTCCTCGAAGCCTTCGCCGTCGGAGAGCCAGGAGCGGCCGTAGTCGCCATCCTCGATTTCGAGCGCCGGTCTGGCGACCCTGAGCGGGTAGTAGGTATCGACCATCACCGCCAGCTCGTCCGTCGCCTTCTGGCCGATGCTCGCCTCGTAGCGGCCGGGGTGCGGGCCATGGGTGATGCCGTCGGGGTGGAGCGTGATTGAGCCGTACTCGATGCCCTTGCGCGACATGAACTTGGGACTGGCGTAGTAGATAACCTCGTCGGACATGATGTTGGCGTGGTTATACGGCGCAGGGATGGCGTCCTCGCCGAAATCGTAGGGGCGCGGGCAGAAGCTGCAGATAACGAAATTGTCGCCCTGGAAGGTCTGGTGGACCGGCGGCGGCTCGTGGTAGCGGCCGACAATCGGCTCGAAGTCGTGGATGCTGAAGGCGTAGGGATAGTAGTAGCCGTCCCAGCCGACGACGTCGCAGGGATGGTGCGCCAGCGTCACCTCGGTCAGCAGGTCGCGCTGCTTGACCACGATGGGCGTCGGCTCCTGCTCGTCGACGGTCGTGAGATTCTCGGGCACCCGCCAGTCGCGCTCGCTGAAGGGCGAGCGCTCGATGAGCTGGCCGTATTCGTTGCGGTAGCGCTTCGGCGTGCGCACCTCGCCGGTCGCCTCGGTGATGAAGAAGCGCTGCTCGCCCTTGCCGAAGCGGTAGCGGTGCAGGATGCCGCGCGGGATGACAAGATAGTCGCCCTGCGAATATGCCAGCTCCCCGAAGGCGGTCTCGAGTGCGCCGCTCCCGTCGCTGACGTAGATGATTTCGTCGGCCTGCGCGTTGCGGTAGTAGAACTTGTCCTCCGCGTCGGGGAACGCCATCCAGAGCGCGACGTCGTTGTTGAACATAATCGCCGTGCGGTCCAGCACCGGGCTGCCGCCGCGCTTCAGCTGGTCGCTGAAGAAGTGGCGCATGCGCAGCCGCTGGTCGGGGTCTTCCTCCAGCTTCACTTCGCGCAGTAATTTCGTTCCGACCACCGCCGTAGGCCGGTGGAGATGGTAGAGCAGCGACGACGGGCCGTCGAAGCCTTTGTTGCCCTTCAATTCTTCATGGTAGATGCCGCCGTCCGGCTTGCGCAGCGCCATGTGCCGCTTGCGCGGCAGCTCGCCCAGCCGGTGGTAGCGGTGCATCAGAGATTCCCCCGCGCAGCCTGTTCCAGTTCGATGGCCTCGAAGAGCGCCTGGAAGTTGCCCTGCCCGAAACCGCGCGACCCCTTGCGCTGGATAATCTCGTAGAATAGCGTCGGCCGGTCCTCGACCGGCTTGGTGAAGAGCTGCAGCAGGTACCCCTCCTCGTCGCGGTCGACGAGAATGCGCAGCCGGCGGATATCCTCCATATCCTCGTCAATCGCGCCGACACGTGCCTGCAGAGAGTCGTAGTAGTCATCAGGCACATGCAGGAACTCGACGCCGTTGACGCGCAGCCTGTCGATGGCGTTGATGATGTCGTCGGTCAGCAGCGCCACGTGCTGGACACCGGGACCGTCGTAGAAGTCGAGATACTCCTCGATTTGCGACTTGCGCCGTCCCTCGGCCGGCTCGTTGATGGGGAACTTGATGCGACCGTTGTCCGACTCCATCACTTTCGACATCAGCGCGCTGTACTCGGTCGTGATGTCGTCGTCGCTGAAGTGCAGCAGCTGGCTGAAGCCCAGCACCCCGGCGTAGAAGCTGGCCCACTCACCCATCTTCCCCAGCTCGACGTTGCCGACAATGTGGTCGACGAACCGCAATCCTACCGACTCGCCCGCAATCTCCGCGGCGCGGTAGCCCGGCAGGAAGGGGCCGTCGTAGTCGTCGTGCGAAATGAACGAGTGCAACGTGTCGCCGTAGGTGTGGATGGCGGCGTGCCGCACCGACCCGTTTTCGTCCTTGAGCGTCTGCGGTTCGCTCGCCACCTTTGCGCCGCGCTCGACCGCCGCCGCAAAGCAGGCGTCGGCGTCATCGACGTGGAACGCGATGTCGTGCACCCCGTCGCCATGTCGCGCCTGATGGGCGGACATGCCGTTGTCGCCGCCGAGCGGGGTCGAGAGCACCAGCCGGATGCGCCCCTGCCCCAGCACGTAGCTGGCGCGGTCGCGCACGCCCGTTTCCAGCCCCGAATAGGCGACCTGCGAGAAGCCGAAGGCGTGGCGGTAGTAGTAGGCCGCCTGCTTGGCGTTGCCGACCCACAGCTCGACGTGGTGAATCGCTTTCAGTGGAACCGGGTCTTCGCTCATCCTGCCTCGGCAGGGCTCAGGGGGGCTTAAGATTAGTTATGATTGCGATGAGTGCGATTAATCAGGCCGCAAGGCGGTAATCCAGCTCCCACGCCACTTCGTAGCTAAACTCGAAATCCTCCGATTCGAGGTCGATCCTCCAGTCACCCACCTCGCCGTCGGCAGTCCAGGGCAACTCAACCGTTGACTGCTGGGAAACCGTGACGGTCTGCTGCTGCGTCTCCCCGGAAGGCGAAGTGAGCGTGACGGTGACGTCGGTCGAAAGGAACGGGGTCTCGCCGCTCACGGTAATCACGGTGCGGACCTCGCCGATGTAGGGGCTGGCGGCGATTGTCTCGGTCGCGCTGTCGAGCATGGAAACATTACCGCTCGCTTGCGCGCGCTGGTCGATGACCACCGGGTGGTAGTCGCGGCTCTGCCGGCCATCTGCGTCCTTCGCGGTCAGCACGACGTAGTAGGCTCCACCGGCGTCCCACGCGTGCGAGACCTGCTCGCCGCTGGCGTTGGCGCCGTCGCCGAAATCCCACTCCCACTCGACGAAGCCGCCGACCGAGAGCGACGCGTCGAAATCGAAGCTGTCACCATTCCACCCCTCGTCACCGCTCGCGTCAAACCGCGCCTGCAGGAACGCCACTTCAGTCCCGACCAGTCGTGGACCGACCATTTGCCAGACGACCAGCGAGATAACCAGGATGGCGAGCAGCGAGACAAGCCGGTCAGTGATTTGCTCCTTGCGCTCCGCCGAGAGCGATGGCCGCTTGAGCCGGTCGAGCATGGCGGCGACCGAGTCGCCGAAGATGAAGCCGCCGTCAAGCGGGACCGCCGGCAGCGCGTTGGTCATGCCGATCATCAGGTTGAGCCAGAAAATCCAGTAGAACAGGTTGGCTGTCATCCAGAAGAGCCCGTCGGGCAGCACTCCCGGCAACCCCGTCGGCTCGAAGAGCGCGGTGAAATGCTCGGGGAACGGCTGCAGCTTCAGGAACGGCAGCGTGATGTAGCGCAGCAGCGACCAGCCGTCCTGCGCCGGGTGCGCCAGCCCTTCGGTGACGGCCGACTGGTCGGTGACCGCGACGCCGAGGAAACCTTTCCCCGACATCCACGATTCGTAATAATCGGGGTAATACTGCAGGTAGTAGCTGCCTTTGTCGTCGAGCGTGACATCGAAGCTGCGCGGCTGCCCCTTGTCGAGCGCCTGCACAGTCACGTTCTGCCCCGCCCAGGTCTGGTTCAGCGCTGCGCCGAAGTCGGCGGCGCTCTCGATGTCGGTGCCGTTTACCGTGGTGAGCAGCATCCACGGCTCCAGCCCCGCTTTGGCACCGGCGTAGTCGGTGACGACCGACGCCGTGAGCGCCCCGTCGTGCGCCGGCTCGAGCGCGGCAACCATGCCCCACGAGAAGAGCAGCGCGAACAGGAACGCCAGCGTGATGTTCGACGCGGGGCCGGCCGCGTAGAGCCGCATGCGGTCAATCCGCCGCATCGCGACCATCTCTTCTTCATCGGGCTCGACAAAGGCGCCGACCGGTGCGGCGAAGAAGAGCAGGCCGAGCGCCTTCAGCCGCACGTTGGCGACGCGCGCCAGGATGCCGTGGCAGAACTCGTGCACCACGATGGCAATCGCGAGCGCGGCAATTCCGTACCAGAGCGGGATGACCGGGTTCAGGCCGGGCAGCCCCAGCATCAGCTTGGGGGAGACGGCGGCCGACTTGGGAATGTCGAAGACGAGGAACGCCTGCCACACCAGCAGCGACAGCATCGTCACCATCGTCCCGAAGACCATCACCAGCCCTACGTCGCCGAAGCGGCGCCAGACGACGGGATACTGCGCCATGCGCTCGATGAAGCGCTTGCCGTGGTCGGTGCGCCACATCAGGAACGAGCGGCCCCAGATGAGGTCGAGGCCGAGCGGCTCGAGCTGCCCCCGGTTCTGCGCCCAGCGCAGCCCGCCTACCCAGAGCGCGACCAGCAGCGCGAAGCGGACATAGCCCGACGAGGGCGAGAAACCGCCGAGCAGCAGCAGCACTAGCAGGAACGTCAGCAGCCGCCAGTGCGCTTGCAGGAACGGCTCGATGCGGCCGCGGTCGAGCGTGCGCACGCTGTCGGAGAGCTGCCTGAAATCGGGAAGGCTGGCCACGGGTGCCGCGCGAGCGGGGGGCTTTATTTGTAGCCTGCTGCGCTGCGCGCGGCGCTATGGCCAAGAAGAAGAAGGGCGAAAAGGCGGAGCCGTCGTTCGTGTTCCCCGAATTCGACCGCACCGAGTGGCTCGAGAAGGAGGTGCGCGACTCGAAGGCGGGGCTTATCGGTGTCGCCTGGGCGCTGCTCGTCGGGCTCATGAGCTGGCAGCTCTCGCTCGCGACGGGGCAGGCGCGCTACGGCCTGCTTTTCGGCTTCAGCGCCTGCTTCGCCATTATCAAAATCCTGCCGCTGGTAATCGACACCAGCAGCTTCGAGCGCAAGAGCTGGGCCGGCCCGATTCTTACGGCGGTCTTCGCCTGGCTGGGGGTCTTCATCCTGCTATCGAACCCCCCCTTCAGCGACATCGCCCCACCTCGCGTCGGCGCGCTCGACTTCTACATCGAGGACGACGACGGCTGGAACTCCACCGTCGTCCCCGACGCCGACGCACCGCTGCTCTTCGTTGTCGACCTGCGCGACAACCGTGAAGTCACGGAAGCGCGGCTGGCGCTGAAGAAGGAGGGGGGGGCGGGGCAGCCGCTCGACGACGCGGCGTATGGACGGCTGCAGCCGCTGCCGGCCGGCAACGTATGGGGTGTCGCAGCGAGCTACGGCTGGTATTTCCTGCTAGATGAGGGGCTCGATACCGGCAGCTACACCGCGCGCATCACCGCGTTCGACGAGCAGGGCAACGAGAAGCAGCGCAGCTTTCTGCTCGACGTCGCCTAGAGCAATTCCTGCTGCAGGTCGTGCAGCTTCTCCAACGCCTGCAACGGCGTGAGGTTCATCAGGTCCAGCTTGCGGATTTCCTCACGCAGCGGGTCCGCTTTCTGTTCGGCGGCTGCCGCCTGCGCCAGGTCGAAGACCGCCTGCACCGGGCCGCCCGCGGTCGAGACCTCGACGGTGGCGTCCTGCTCCAGCTTGCCGAGCACTTCGCGGGCGCGTGCCGTCACGGCGTCGGGGACGCCCGCCATCTGCGCGACGTGGACGCCGAACGACGCATCGGCCGGGCCTTCGGCGACGCGGTAAAGCAGCAGCAGTTCGTGGCCTTCTTCGCGTGCCTGCATGTGCGCGTTAAACGCCCGGTCGAGCAGCCGCGCCAGGTCGGTCAGCTGGTGGTAGTGGGTCGCGAACATGGTCTTGACACCCTTGCCACCGTGCAACTGCTCCGCCACGGCCCACGCAATCGCCAGCCCGTCGTAAGTCGAAGTGCCGCGGCCGATTTCGTCGAGCAGCACCAATGAGCGCGGCGTCGCGTTCTGCAGAATGTTGGCGAGCTCGAGCATCTCGACCATGAAGGTCGAGTGGCCGTGGACCAGGTCGTCGTGCGCGCCGACGCGGGTGAAGATGCGGTCGACCAGCGGCAGCCGCGCCGACGCTGCCGGCACCCATGAGCCGGCCTGCGCCAGCAGGCAGATGAGCGCGATCTGCCGCATGTAGGTGGACTTGCCGCCCATGTTGGGGCCGGTGAGAATCATCACCTGCCGCTGCGCGTCGTCAAGGTGCAGCGAGTTGGGAATATACTCGCCTTCGCGCAGCCGCTCGATGACGGGATGGCGGCCGTCGGAGACGTGCAGCGCGCCGGTCTCGGACATTTCGGGCTGGCAGTAGTCGCGCGTCCCGGCCACTTCGGCCAGCGCCGCCAGCGCATCGAGCTGGCCGACGGCGCGAGCGGTCGCCTGCAGCGACGGCAGCCGCGCCAGCACCCACTCGCGCAGCTCGCGAAACAGCTCGCCCTCCAGCGCGGTGGCGCGCTCGTCGGCGCGCAGGATGGCGGACTCCTGCTCCTTCAGCTCGGGGGTGATGTAGCGCTCGCCGGTCGCGACGGTCTGCTTGCGGTGGTAGCTTTCGGGCACCTTCTGCGCGTCCTTTTTTGGGATTTCGAGGTAGTAGCCGAAGACGCGGTTGTAGCCTACCTTCAGTCGGGCGATGCCGGTCTGCTTGCGCTCCTGCGCCTGCAATGCGGTGACCCACTCGCGCCCCTGCGTCGCCTGCCCGCGCAGTTCGTCCAGCTTCTTCGAGAAGCCGGCGCAGAAAATCCCGCCGTCGCGGATGACCAGCGGCGGCTCTTCCACCAGCGCCTGTGCGAGATGTTTCGAAACTTCGGGGTGCGGGTCAATCTCGCCAGCGGTCGTCGCGAGCAGCGCCGCTTCGAGCGGCTCTTCCGTCAGCAGTTGCTGGAGTTCGCCGACGGTGGCGAGGCTCTGCCCCAGCCCGGCGAGGTCGCGCGGTGAGGCCGAGCCGTGGCCGACGCGCGACAGCAGCCGCTCGACGTCCTGGAAGCCCTTGAGGATGTCGCGGATTTCGCGTCGCGGCAGCGTCTTCCCGACCAGCTCGCCCACCGCGTCGTGCCGCGCCGCCAGCGGCTCCAGCGTCGCGAGCGGCCGCAGCAGCCATTCACGCAGCGTGCGGCCGCCGCCCGCCGTGACGGTTGCGTTCAGGTGCCCAAACAGCGAGTCGCGCACGCCACCGCCGCCGACCGCGCGCACCACTTCGAGGTTGCGCAGCGTCACCGCGTCGAGCACCAGCTGCTCGCGCGTCGCGAGCGCCACCGGCGGGCGCAAGTGCGCCAGCTCGGAGAACTGCGTCGCGCCGGCGTATTCGAGCACCGCGCCGGCGGCGGTCGTCGCCAGCGGCTCCAGCTCGAGTGCGCCGAAGCGCTTGTCGAGCGCCTTCGCCGCGACCGGGTGCAGCCAGCCCGCCAGCTCCGCTTCGGTGACGGCGAAGCCGCGCGCGCGGAGCCAGCCCGCAAGGCCAGCGTCGGCTTGCGCGGCTCCAGCGTCCCCGTCGGCGCCGGTCGCGTTCGCGACCGGCGCGACCAGCACTTCGGCCGGCGCGTGCCGCACCAGCTCCGCTTCGAGGCCGCCGCGGCTGGCGAACTGCGCCGCGCGGAAGTCGCCGGTCGAGATGTCGAGCAGCGCCAGCCCGAAGCGACCGTCGCTCTCGAGCGCGGCGGCGAGGAAGTTGTGGCCTGCCCCCAGCAGCGCGCCTTCGACGACGGTGCCGGGGCTGACGATGCGGACCACGCCGCGCTTCACCAGCCCGCGCGCCGCCTTCGGGTCTTCCAGCTGGTCGCAGATGGCGACGCGGAAGCCGCGGCGGATGAGTTTGGCGAGGTAGCTGTCGAGCGCGTGGTAGGGGATGCCGGCGAGCGGTACCGGGTTCTTCGCCTTCCGGTCGCGCGCGGTGAGCACGATGTCCAGCTCGCGCGAGACGGTGCGCGCGTCTTCGCCGAAGGTCTCGTAGAAGTCACCCATGCGGAACATCAGCAGTGCGTCAGGATGCTCGCGCTTGATGGAGTAATACTGCTTCATCATCGGCGTGGACAAGGAGCACGCAATGGCCGGGGCGATTTAGCCCTTGCCAGCGATTCGCCCTGCCACTAGCGACAGCTCGAACAGCAGCAGTAGCGGCACCGCCAGCAGGAACTGCGAGATTACGTCAGGTGGCGTGATGAGGGCGGCGAGCACGAAGAAGCCGACGATGAGGTGTCGCCGGTAGTGTGCCAGCTGCGCGACGGTTGCCAGTTCGAGCCGTAGCACTAGCAGCACCGCCAGCGGCAGTTCGAACGCGAGGCCCAGGGTGACCGTGAGCAGCAGCACGAACGAGTAGAATGCGCTCAGGGAGTAGGTCGAGGCGAAGCCGGCGGTCGCCGCGTCGCCGTGCAGGTATTCGAGTACCAGTGGCAGCATCAGCAGCTGTGCATACGCGATGCCCACCGCGAAGAGCGTCAGCGCCACCAGCAGCACCGTTGTGACGCGGACGACTCCGGGGCTGCCCACCGCGAGGCGACCCCGCAAGGCGACCCACGCGTCGAGGCCGGCGGTGAGTGCCAGCCCGCAGAGCGCCGCGTAGCCGGCGAGCCGGAAGCGCAGCAGCAGGTATTCCGCCGGGGCGAGGTAGACCAGCGTCGCGTCCTGTGGCAGGAGGCGGTCGCGCAGCTCGGCCAGCAGCGTCGGCGCCAGCTCGAACGCGCCGAGGAACAGCGCGCCCGCCAGCAGCAGGTGCAGCGCAGTATGCCGCTGGACGCTCCCGGCGGCGGTCATCCACGCGTCGCGGTCCACGGGGGGCCAGCCTGCGCGCAGTTTAGCGCTTGCGCCCGAAACCGTAATCATCCCCCGCCGCTGCCGCTTCATGCTCGGCACCACCGAGGCGCTCATCATCGGCGGCATCATCCTGCTGCTGTTCGGCGCGAAGAAGCTGCCCGAGCTGGCGAAGAGTCTGGGGCAGTCCAAGGCCGCCTTCGACGAGGGCGTCGCTGAGGGCGCGCCGCCCGCGGACAGTGCGGATGCCGAGGACGACGAGGACGACGCGGACGCCGACGAGGACTGAATGGCGCGCTGGCTGCTGAAGACCGAGCCGTCGAGCTATAGCTGGGAGCAGATGGAGCGCGACCGCACCATTCGCTGGACCGGCATCGGCAACAACTGGGCGCTAAAGCTCCTGCGCGAATGCCGGCCGGGCGACGAGGCGTTCTTCTACCATACGGGCAGCGACCGCTGCGTCCGCGGGCTAGTCACTGTCGAGAGTGAACCCTATCCGCACTGGCAGGCGGAGTGCGACTGTGGCGTGCCGCACGACGACCGGCTCGCCGTCGTCGATGTTGCGCTTCACGCCGCGCTGCGCGAGCCGGTCACGCTAGCGCAGGTCAAGGCGCAGCCGGAGTTCGCCGAATTTCACCTGGTGAAATTCGGCCGGCTCTCGGTGATGCCGGTCTCCGATGAGCACTGGGAACGCGTCATCGAGATGGGTGGCGGGCTAGCCTGAATTCTCGACGACCGCTATTTAACCGGGTGGCCAGCCCAGATTGCGCCCGCCGAGCAGATGCAGATGGATGTGGAACACGGTCTGCCCTGCCGCGGCGTTGCAGTTGAAGACCGTGCGGTAGCCCTCGTCGGCATGGCCGCGCTCGCGCGCAATTTGCTGCGCGATGAGCTGTATTTCGCCCACCAGCTCGCGGTGCGCCGGCTCGAGGTCGTTGAGCGTCGCGATGTGCTCGCGCGGGATGATGAGCACGTGCGTCGGCGCCTGCGGGTTGATGTCGTTGAACGCCAGCACGGCGTCGCTCTCGTAGACCAGGTCGCCCGGGATTTCCCCGTCGCGAATCCGGCAGAAGAGGCAGTCGCTCACGGAGTCGCAGGTGCGGGGGCTATTTTGGAATACGCCTAACGGCGACGGCGCATTGCAGCGCTGACAAGGACAGCGCCCGCAAGCACGACCCCCGGTCCAGGAAGTCCGCTATCGTCATTGAGTGGTTCACCATCGTTGCCGCCGTCGTCCACTGGCTCGCCACCGTCGCCGACAGTGATACTACCGCGCATGCCCATGTCGGCGTGCGGCTCGCAGACGTAGTAGACCGTCGCATCAGCAGCGGTCGCTTCAGCCGGCAGCATCCAGTAGCCGCTGCCGCTGACGTTATCGCCAGAGCGGAAGCCGTTGTTCCAGGTGATTGCGTTCGCGTCGGCGACCTGCGCCACGTTGTGCTCGTCAACTGTCGCGTTCCAGACAAACACAACGCTGTCTCCCACTCCGACCGCCAGCTCCGAGGGTGTAAATGCGTAGTCGCTGATGATAACGCAGTAGGTCGCCGCGTCATCGCAGTCGTACGGCAGCGACTGCCCGAGCGTGATGGTCACGTCCGGTATCTGCTCGCCGGCCGCCAGGTCGAGCTTAGCGGTGTCGCCAACAATATCAGCGTCATGACCTTCGACGCTGGCGATTTCCCAGCCTTCGGGCGCGACGAAGTGGAAGTGGATGTCGAACGGCGACGGCTCACCATCATCTGCGCCGTCGCCCGGGAAGAAGTAGCTGGGTGAGTCACCCGGGTCGGCGACGTCGAAAGTGAGGGTGTGAATCATGGTCACCGCCAGCGATTCGTTCTCGTTCTCGGCCAGCGTCCCGAGCAGCGACGAAGTCGGCACGACGCTCGGGAAGCCCGGGACCACGGTGCCGTTGACGTCGTTGAGCTGGATGCCCGCATCCATATCCTCTTCGCCGCCTATTTCGAAGAATGCGGCGGCGAACGCCAGCAGCATGGTGTTGTTGACGCTCGCGTTAGCCTCGTCCATATCGCCGTCGGTCATCAGCTCGTAAGCATACCACACACCGTAGCGGAACGCGTTGGCGTCTTCGCCATCCAGCGGCGCGGTCATGAGCATCTGCCCTGCTGTCAGCGTCTCCATCACGAGCGCCATCTCGGTGAAGACTGGCTCGAAGGGCACCTCGTCGGAACCGGGGTAGTCTTCAGAATCATTAGGATCGGTACCGCTCCAGACTTCTTCCCCATCGCCAAATCCGTCCCCGTCAGTATCATACAGCGCGGGTTCGGTCCCGTACACAGATCCTTCGGTGTCATTGAGGCCATCCCCATCCGTATCAGGATTCAGGGGGTCAATTTCCCAGAGGACTTCGTCGTAATCGTTGACACCGTCCCCGTCAGTGTCCGGGTCATTCGGGTCGGTTCCCAACTCTCCTTCCTCCTCGTCCGAGAGGCCGTCTCCGTCCGTATCAACCGGTTCTTCTTCTGCCTTTTCAACGTGAACAACGCCAGTCATTGTTTCATGAATGCCACAGTGGTAGCTGTAGTTGCCAGCAGCTTGGAAGATATGGGAGAATTCTTGTCCGCTGGCCAGATTCCCTGAATCAAATTCTCCTGTGTCATTTTTAACAGTATGAGACGAACTGTCAACGTTGTACCAGGTCACCGAGTCACCGGCAACGATGGTGACCTCGTCCGGGTCGAACGCAAAGTTGTTGATGTGGATTTCGTAGTCTGCCGCTTGCGCGGAGCCGAGCAGCGCCAGCCCTGCGAGCAGGGCGGCGAGTGCGATGATGGCACGCATGCGCTTCCCCCGTCCGTGCCGGATTTAAGGGTGCTTGCGGCCGGGGCGCACCGGAGCGGGCGCGCCCCGGCCGCCTTGCATGCACGCCGAAGGTTTTTATCGCGCGGGGAGTCGCGCGCGCCATGCTTCCGTGGAACCACCGTGTGCCGCTGGTGCTGGCGGCGCTGGCGCTGCTGATTATCCTGACCGGCGGCTGGGTGCGGATTGCCGACGCGGGCGAGTCGTGCCCCGACTGGCCCGCCTGCTTCGGCGGCTACCATTTCGACGTCCCGCCCGCAGAGCAGCAGGCATGGTGGGCCGACCATCCGGGCGAAGCTGACCAGCGCTGGCTGGACGACCCCGACTTCGCCTACACGACCGACCAGGTTTTCAGCGAGTGGCTGCACCGGCTGCTGGTTGGCGTTATCGCGCTGCCGCTGCTCTGGTCGCATTTCGCGGTGTGGCAGCGGCGCGCGGCGTTGCCGGGCGCCGCCGAAGCGCACCTGCACGCGACGGCGCTGCTACTGTTGCAGGCGGCTGCCGGCGCGATTACAGTCGGTTTCGACAATGCGCCGTGGTCGGTCGCGCTGCACCTGTTGCTGGCGCTCGCCTTCGTGACCGCGCTACTGCGCGTCGCGCTGCTGGCGCGGCTCGCCGAAGGAGCGCTGCCGGAGGGGCTGCAAGTCGCGCCCGCGACCGCGGAACAGCAGGCGCGCCCGGTCGCCGGGCTGGCGCTGGCGGCGCTGGTGCTGCTGCTGGTGGGGGCGTGGCTGGCGACCGGCTACCACCGCGGCGCGTGCGGCGGCGGCTGGGAAGCGTGGCCGCTCTGCGAAGGCGCGCTGCTACCCGGGCTCGAGCTGGGGGTCATCGCGCAACTGCTGCACCGCTTCCTCGCCGTTGGCGTGGGCGCGGCGCTATTCTGGGGCGGCCAGTGGCTGCGCAACAACGGCGGCCGCTCGGTCGTGACGCGGCTGGTCGATGGCGCGCTGGGAGCGTTCATCCTGAACCTCTTCGTCGGCGGCTTCTACCTCGTGATGGCTTCTGGTTCCGAGTATCCGGGCTGGCTCTCGCTGCTGCACCTGCTGCTGGGCGTCGTGACCTTCTTGCACCTCGCCGTGGCGTGGCTGCTCTGTACGGAGCCGCTGCGTGGCTGACCTGCGGCTCTGGCTGAGCCTGCTCAAACTGCGTGTGGTGGTGCTGTTGCAGGTGACCGCCATTGCCGCCATCCTGGCGCACGACATTGCCGACCGGCAACTGCTGCGCGCGATGTTTGTCGGCAACGACCTGGCGCGCACGTGGGCGGAGACGCTCGAGACCGCGCTGGTCGTGCTGGTTGGCGGTTCGCTCGCGTCGGGAGGCTCGATGGCCATCAACATGTGGTATGACCGCGACATCGACCCGCTGATGGCGCGTACTGGCAAACGCCCCCTGCCGTCTGGGGAACTGGCACCGAATGCGGTGCTGGTGTATGGCATCGTTGTCTGTGTTTCGGGTGTTGTGGTACTGGCGCTCTTGGCTAACCAGCTTGCCGCTGCATTCGCCGCGTTCAGTGCGCTCTTCTACGTATTGGTCTACACGATGTGGCTCAAACGTCGCACCCCACAGAACATAGTCATCGGCGGGCTGGCGGGCGCACTGTCACCACTGGTTGGCTGGACCGCCGCTGGAGGTGACCCGTTGGCGCTGCTACCATGGGCTATGGTCGCCATCATCTTCCTCTGGACGCCGCCCCACTTCTGGGCGCTGACGCTGGCGCGCCCGGGCGAGTACGCGCAGGCAGGCGTCCCGATGCTCCCTGTCACGGCGGGCGAAGCCGCCACGCGACGCTACGTCACCGGCTACGCCGCCGCCCTGTTGCTGACATCGCTCGCCACCGGCTGGCAGGCGGGGCTCGGCTACCCCTTCCTCGCGGCGGCGGTGCTGCTCGGCGGCCGCTTCCTGCAGCTAGCGCTGAAGCTGCAGCATACCCCGTCAAAACGGGTGGCGTGGACACTGTTCGGCTACTCGAATATATTCCTGTTCCTGTTGTTCGGCGCGATGGTGGCTGCCGTTGCGCTGACCGCCTGAAAGCATCGTATAAATACACATCACATAAATATTATCGTATGTATACTATGTTCATAAATGTTTTATACCCTGCTTAGGTCGGGCCGCAAGTTGTTCTGGTACCCAAAATGTCACTAGTTGCAGACCTTCTCAGCCTGCCGATTCCCACATCATGGGAACCGTTCAGCGAAGATCCGCTCAGCCTGACTCAGCAGGTGTTCTACTGGTCCATCATAATCACAATTTTTGTCTTTGGCTGGCTAGTATATGCAGTTTACCAGTACCGACACAAGGAGGGTGATTCTGACCCGCCCGACGCGCCTAAAGCCGGTGTATTTCCGGCAGAGCGAGCGGATCACACTCTCGAAATTGCGTGGACGATAGGGCCGCTGCTGCTGGTGTGCTGGATTACCTGGCTTTCACTGGGACCACTCGATGACTACTGGGACGTCGACCAAGGCGACGAAATGACGGTGCAGGTGAGCGGCAGCCAGTGGTCATGGACCTTCACCTATCCTGACGGCAGCACCACCTATGACGTGGTCGAGCTGCCGCCTGACACGCGCGTCAAGTTCGAGCTCGAGGCGGTCGATGTCATCCACTCATTCTACCTGCCAGCTTTCGGTATCAAGGAGGATCTCGTCCCCAACACCACTACCGCAATGTGGTTCGACACTGGCACGGTCGAGCCGGGTACCTACCCGATTTACTGCGCCGAGTTCTGCGGTGACGGCCACTCCCAGATGCTGGGCGAGATAGTTATCACGGAGCCGGCGGCATGAAGCTGCGCAACGCGGCGTTGATGCTGGCGCTGGTCGCGCTACTGGTCGGCGCCTCGCTGGTGCCGAACGCCACTTCGCGTAGCACAGGTATTGACTCCAGCCTGGGCTCGGCAGTCGCAGCCAACGGCTGCAACTGCCACAATGCCGACGCAAGCTCCGGCGTCGCGCTAAACCTCACGACGCCAGCCAATTTCACCGCCGGGGAGACCTACACGTTCACCATAACCATGGAGAGCAGCGTCGCGACCGACGGCGAAAACCAGGGCGGCTTCTTCCTTAGCACCACGCAGGGTGCCCTGGCGAGCGCCGACGACTCGACGCAGCTGATTGATGGCTACCTGACGCATACCGCGGCCGGCAACGACCAGCGCAGCTGGAACGTCTCCTGGACCGCACCCAGCGACGACACGCGCATCGCCGACTTCACACTCTACGGTAACTCGGTGAACGGCAATGGCGCATCCGACAGCAGTGACCAGTGGAACCGCGCCACCTTTGCGGTGCCTGGGACCAACGCCGTGGTCGGGCCGGAGGAAATCTCGGAGTCGCGCAAGGTGTTCTACCTCAGCCTGGTCGTGATTGGGACGCTGGCGGCCGTAGTGGTGGGGAACCGCATGGTCTCGACGGAGCAGTCGGTCGAGCAGGTCTTCGGCGAATTATGGGGCTACCTGAAGCCATGGTTGACTGCCACAGACCACAAGCAAATTGGTTTGCTCTATATCGGAACCGGCCTCTTCTTCTTCCTGGTCGCCGGTTTCCTGGCGCTCCTAATGCGCATCCAGCTCATGGAACCTAATAACGATTTCTTGACCAACACCCAGTACAATTCATCCTTCACGATGCACGGTACGACCATGGTCTTCATGGCCGGCATGCCAATTATCTTTGGCTTCGCCAACTATCTGGTGCCGCTACAGATTGGTGCGCGCGACCTCGCCTTCCCGCGCCTGAACGCGCTCAGTTTCTGGCTGTTGCCAACCGGCGCGCTGGTGGTCTACGCTGGCTTTTTCACCGGAGGTGCGGGCGATGTGGCGTGGACTGGTTACGTCCCCTACTCGTCGGGCGACCACGCTACTTCTCCCGGTACTGATTTGTGGGCTGCGGGACAGATTATGCTCGGCGCCTCCTCGACGCTGACCGCGATTAACTTCCTGACTATGATTATGCGTATGCGCGCGCCTGGTGTGACACTGATGCGCATGCCGCTCTTTACCTGGTCTATCACGGTGGCGGTGTTCCTGCTGCTGCTCGCGATTCCGGTCTTCACGGTGGCGGTAATCCTGCTCTACGCCGACCGCACCTTCGGCAGCCTCTACTTCTCGGTAGAAGCGGGTGCTGACCCGATATTGTGGCAGCACCTCTTCTGGTATTTCGGCCATCCCGAAGTCTACATCCTGATTCTGCCTGCGTTCGGCGTCATTTCCGACGTGGTCGCTACTTTCGCGCGGCGCCCCATCTTTGGATATACCTCAATGGTCTACGCCATGGCCTCCATCGGGCTGATTTCGTTCATAGTCTACGGTCACCACATGTTCACCGCCGGGACCGACCCGCTGTTCCGTTTCATCGTGATGCTGACGACGATGCTGGTGGCGGTGCCGACCGGGGTCAAGATTTTCAACTGGCTAGCCACCATTACTGGTGGCTCGATTACGACCAATACGGCAATGCTCTTCTCGCTGGGAGCAATCGCCACTTTCACCATCGGTGGCATCACTGGCATCGTGGTGGCAATAATACCGCTTGACATACATCTGCATGACACCTATTTTGTAGTTGCACATTTCCATTATGTGTTGATTGGTGGCACTCTCTTTGGCTTCTACTCTGGAATTTACTACTGGTTCCCGAAAGTGACTGGCCGTTTCATGGATGAGAAACTGGGGCGACTGCACTTCTTGACGTCGTTCATCGGCTTCCACGCCGCGTTCTACCCAATGCACATCCTCGGCATGATGGGGATGCCACGCCGCTACGCCGACTACGATGCATCGATGGCGGAGCTGAACGAGTTCGTCTCCTACTCAGCCTTCTTCTTCGGCGCGGTCCAGCTGCTGCTGGTCTGGAACATCCTCCGTTCCTGGAACGGCGGCGAGAAAGCGAGCGCCGACCCGTGGGGCGGCTGGTCACTGGAGTGGACTACCTCCTCGCCACCACCGCCCAACAGCTTCCTGAAAATCCCGACGCTGCACGTCGCTGACGGGGAGGACGACGCATGAGCGATGTGGAGCACGCAGAACACCACGGCACCGCCTCGCCGATGGTCTCGGCGGTGGGGCTGATGGGTATCATGCTGGGCCTGACGCTGGCGGTGAACGGCTATCCCTCGTTCTGGTTCGTTTTCCTGGTGGGGCTGTTCGTGCTGCTGACCGGCTTCATCATGTGGCTCTCCGAGTATTACCCGATGACTTCCGAGGAGAATGAGGAAATCGAGGCGTACCACCCTGCTTTCGCCACTCTCTCGACGCGCAAGTTCGGGACCTGGATTTTCCTGCTGACCGAAATGATGGTCTTCGGCACACTACTCAGCACTTACCTGCGCTACCGCGCCGCGGCCGGCGCGGACTGGGTGCCGGCCGCGGATGTCATCCGCTCACACCTGATTTTTGGCATTATCAACACGATGGCACTGCTGCTGAGCAGCCTGACGATGGTACTGGCGCTCTATGCGGCGAAGCGCAACGACCACAAGGCGACCACCCGCTTCCTCGGCTGCACCTTCCTGCTGGGAATACTCTTCCTGGTCATCAAGGGTTTCGAGTGGTGGGAGATGAAGAACGGCCACTTCTGGAATGATAGCTGCACGGTCAAGGATATTGCCAACTACTGTATCGACCCCAAGTACGAGCACGGCTTCTGGCTCAACACCAGCCTTGAGGGGAGCACTTTCTACATCACCACCGGCACCCACGGGGCGCACGTCCTCGTCGGCGTTATTGCGTTGGCGTACCTGATTATCAAGGCCAACCGGGGCAGCTACAACTCGGAGTATCACGACACGCTGGAGCTGTTCGGGCTCTACTGGCACTACGTCGACATCGTGTGGGTCTTCGTATTTCCCTTCCTCTACCTGTTCTGAACCATGAGCGACAACGAAAACCCAGATGACGCAGTGCCGGATGAGGCGCACGACGAGCACACCTTCCCGAGTTACGCGAACGGCTTCATGGCGGTCTTCGGCTGGCTGGTCTTCTTCACCATCATCGAAGTCATGGCCATCCTGCAGGAGTTCAGCTTCAGCGCCACGATGTTCATCCTCTTCTCCATTGCCTTCGTCAAGGTGTGGTTCATCGCCTCCTTCTTCATGCACCTGCGCTGGGACCCTCCGCTGGCGACCCGCACCGCCGCCGTGCCAATATTCTTCCTCATCGTGCTCTTTGTCGCCATTGGCCTCACCAGCCCTGGCGCGACCGATGACATAGCAACCATCTGTGGCTTCTGAACCTACATCTGGTAGATGTAGAGCCCTATTATGGCGATTAGGAAGTAAGGCACCAGCGCCGCGGCGCCGACGTAGTCCTTTGCCAGTCGCTGCCCGGTCATCAGGATGCAGCCGGAAATGGCGGCGAAGAGCGCGCCCACAATCCCCGGCACAATGCCCCATCCCAGCAGCAGCCACACCACGCCGGCCGCCGAGAGCAGGCCGGCAAGAAGTTCAGTGGCGGTGACGACGGCCAGCCCGTAATGGAAGCTGCCCGCGAGCACCGTTCCCGAGAAGTGCTCGCCCATGAAATCGAGGTTCCCCTGCCGGTCGAAAATCTTGTCGAGGCCGGACTACAGGTAGATAGCCGCGAGGAAGCCGGAGACCAGCATACGGATGATGTCGAGCCAGCCCCACTCCTGTGAGAGGAGCTCGACTCCCGTTTCGCTGAACTCGAGCAACATCAGTGCTGGAGCGGCCGCCGCTATTTGGCGCTACTCTTCCGGCTCGACGTACTGATCGAGCACCTTCGCCAGTTCATCGTACGAGATTTTGCCGGAGTGGTCCCATACAATACGGCCGTCGACGACCAGTGCAAACGAGGGGTAGCTGGTGAATCCATAGCCGCTCATCAGTTCGCCTGAGGCATCGTAGAGGTGCGGCCAGTACGTTTCGTGGTTCGCCTTGAAATTGCGCAGGTCCATCTGGTCATCGACACTGTTGCCAAGCTTGAAACCACCAATTGCCAGGAGGTGCATCCGCCCGAGGTAGTTGTCGTGGATGTCCCACATGGTATCCGCCTGTGCGTTACAGTGCCCACATTCGGTGTGGATGAACTCGACCAGAGTGGGCTTGCCTGAGTCATAGAATTCGGTTGAGTCCCAGTATTTGTCGGAACTATCACTGTCCTGCAGATTCCAGGCGGGCGCTTGGTCAGGCACATCCTCGTAGTAGAACAGGTACCAGATTGCACCCGCAGCGACCAGTAGGACTACTAGCGTCGCCGCCAGCTTGAGCGCTATGTCGTTGAACGCCTCGCGTCGCTGGTCCATGCGGTGCTCCAGCTTGCGCTCCTCCTTCTGCTGCTGCTTCCGTCTCCGTTTTGACGCCATCTATTTCCCGAGCATTGCCCGCAGGTCATCCACATAGGTGCGCAGCGCGACTCCCGTCATCGCCAGCATCAGTCCGAACGCCAGCAGGCAGAACGGGCACCACTGGTGGATGATAAAAGCCTCGGCGTAAGTCAGCCAGGCGCCGAAGGCGCAGCCGCCGAGGCCGACCAGCGGCAACAGCCGCCGGTTGAGCAGCGTGCGCTCCCGGTCGAGGTTCAGGAAGCGGTCGAGCGCCAGCCCCCCGATGAACAGGAAGCCGAGCACCCCCAGCCACGCTACCGGAATCCCTAGCAGGGTCGCCTGCGCGCTTGCCAGCACCACGCCGCAATCGAGCCCCGGCAGGTCCTGCGTCGGGCAGCCGCCGCCGCCGGCGACAAGGTAGTGCAGGTAGCTGAGATAGAGCGAGTCTGCGAGGCCGACCAGTGCCAGCAGCATGATGATGTGCAGCGCCCGCTCCTCGGCCTCACCAGTTTCCATCGTACTGCGTTGATACAACCGACAGGTTTTACTGCCTTCGCTGCTGTGGTGGGCAGGTGAATCACGATGCATAACCCCGAAACAGGCGTGAACGAAGAGACCAGTGAAGCTGATTCGGCGGTGCGCATCGTCGGCGGCAACGTCTTCGTGGAACTCGACCCGGACCATCCCGGCTTCCAGGACGAAGGGTATCGCGAGCGACGCAATAAAATCGCCAAAATTGCTATCGAATGGAACGAGATGTCGATGGCTGAGCGGCGCACGCAGAAAATCCCGGAGGCGCCCTACAGCGACGAAGAGCACGGCGTCTGGGCCGCCATCATGGAGCGCATGCAGCCGATGCACCAGAAGTACGCCTGCCGGCAGTACCTCGAATACGCCGCGCAGCTCGGCCTGCCGGACGACCGCATCCCGCAGCTGCAGTGTGTCTCCGAGCGGCTGTAGCCGCTGACCGGTTTCCGGCAGGAGCCGGTCGGCGGGCTGGTCCACCCCAAAACCTTCCACACCGCGCTCGCCAACCATGTCTTCCTCTCGACGCAGTACATCCGTCACGCGTCGCACCCCTTCTATACGCCGGAGCCGGACGTGGTGCACGAGATGGTGGGCCACACTGCGATGCTCGCCGTTCCCGAGTGGGCCGAGCTGAACCGGCTCTTCGGCGAGGCGGACATGCGCACGCAGTCGGAAGCGGCGATTACGCGGCTCGGCACGGTCTTCTGGTTCGTGATGGAGTTCGGCGCCTGCCGCGAAAATGGCGACATCAAGGCGTTCGGTCCGGGGATGCTCTCCTCCTTTGGGGAGATTGAGCACGCCTGCACTGCTGGCGCCGCCTGCGGGCGCGAAGATGCTTGCGTATGCGACCCCGAAATCGAGTACCGCACTCCCGACTTCGAGGAAATCGAGACGCGCCCCTACGACGTTACGAAATACCAGCCGATGCTCTACCTGTGGGACTCGTTCGAGCAGATGTTTCAGGAAACGAGCGAATTCGTGAAGGCGTGGGGCACCGAGGCAGACCCACGGCGCGAGTTGCACCGGTAAGCTGGTTCACAGGCTGTAGTCGTTCCGCTCATCAGGTCGCTCCGAAAGGTATTCCACAAACTCGAACTCGTTGCCGTCGTCGTCGAAGAAGTAGAGCCGTTTGCGATGCGGGTGCTCCATGTCGCGCATTCCCTCGCCATAGCCGGCCGCGCCAAGTCGCGCGGCGACACCCGCGACATCTTTCACGACGAAGCCGATGTGGTTCATCCCGGGATGCCGGTAGGGGACGTGCGGCCCCGGCTCGCGGGCGCCACGGTCCTCCAGCGCCAGGTAGGTGCGGTCGGTGCCAACGTGCACCCAGCGGCGGGACTGCTCGCCCTCGCCTTCGCCGCGCACCTGCAGCCCCGGCATCGCCGTTTGCAGGAAGCGGAGCGTGGCGTCAATATCGGTGACCGTCAGGTTCACGTGCTCCAGGTAGGGCTGCATTCCCCGGCAGGCGACTCGCAGCCTAAAGCGTTTCGCGCCCGGCACCTGCAACGGGCTATAGTCCTAATAACTGCCCGACCCCGTTCGCCGCCGATGCGAACCGCAATCCCGTTGTTGCTCATGTTCATCATCGCCCCGGTCGCTGCGGCGGAGCCGAGCCCGATGGAAGCGTCGTTCGCGGGCAATCCCATCGTAGCCATCAATATCACCTACGACCCCGGCCCCGGTGGCGGTGACGCTTTCGAGGGCGAAATCGTGCTTGAACTGTTCCTGAACTGGGCGCCGATTACCGTCACAAACTTCCTCGGGCTGGTGAACCAGTCGTTCTACGACGGCATCTTCTACCATCGCATCATCGACGACTTCGTCATCCAGAGCGGCGACCCCACCTGCCGTGCCACCGTGGTCTACACCCCCGTGCCGACCTGCGGCGAAGGCGGCAGCGGCGAGACCACCCCCTTCGAGTGGGACGCCAACCTGACGCACATCAACGGTGCCATCGGCATGGCGCGCGGCGCCGACCCCGATTCGGCCGAGAGCCAGTGGTACATCTGCGACGAGCCACAGCACCAGCTCGACCACGGCAACCGCTCGGTTCCGGGCGACCCCGGCTACGCGGTATTCGGCGTCGTGCGCGAGGGCCTTGAGCTGGTACGCGCTGCCGCCGCGGTACCGACGACCAACGACCCCGGTGGCGAGGATACGCCCCGCGTCGGGACCGGCGTTGGCGACCGCCCGCTATACGAAGTGCACATCAATTCCGTCACCCTCAGCGGCTGGGTCCCGGCACCGCCCGCGCCAGCCCCGGCCCCGGAGCGAGTCCCGGCGATGCAGCTGCTGGCTGGCACGCTGGTGGTCGCTGGCGCGCTCGGCGCGGCGTGGTGGCTGCGCCGTCCGGCAGGCGATTAATATTAAGCCCCGCCCGCCACGGTGGGCCTGTGCTCCTGTGGTGTAGTCAGGCCCATCATCTCGGCCTTTCGAGCCGAGGACCCGGATTCGAATTCCGGCGGGAGCACCAGGCCCTTTAATCGGCCGGAAGAACCGACCGTAAAAGGCCCACCAAAACATAACATCGTGCTTAATTGAGCGTCAATGGCGCCGAGGGCGAGATTTGAACTCGCGAGGGAAAATTCCCACGGGCTTTCCAGGCCCGCGCAATTCCGGGCTATGCGACCTCGGCGCGGCGGCGCCACCTCGCTCGCGCTTTAGAGGCTTGTGGACTGCCGGCAGACCGGCACACTTATACGGCAGGAGGCGTATTCGAGAGAACCGCGCGTGGCCTGATTCATGAAACCTGACGAAAAGAAAAGACTGGACTCGGTAATCGAAATGCTGAGGGAAATTTACTACCCGGGTCACCACACCACCGCGCAGCGCGTCATCGAGCGCCACCTCATCCGCGAGTTCGGCTATCGTCCCCGCGAGGCGACCTATTTTGGCTCGAAGGTCATCGAATCACTGGTCGAGATGGAGCTGATTTCGCAAGCGCCTGAGGACACGACGCGCAACACCCTCTGGCGAGTTAACCTGCGCCAACTCAAACGGCTCGAAAACTAGCTCGCTACGCGGTCCAGAATGGCGTTCGCGAGCGCCTGCTTGCTGCCGCTCGCCTGCTCGGTGCCATCACGCGAAACCAGCACGACCCGCGCCGCCTCAGCCTCCATCGCCTCGGCGCTGTTCGCCACGACGAGGTCGGCATACTCCAGCGGCGCCCCGGCTTTCTTTATTAACTCGTCGTCGGAAGTCTCGGACGCCAGCTTGAACGCCACCAGCTTGCCGGCGTGCGCGCTGCGCAGCAGCGGTAGCAGTTTCGGCACCGGCTCCAGTTCGAGCTTCAGCCGCCGCCCGGAGGCAATCTTGCCCGGCGTGCGCGGCGGCCGGAAATCGGCCAGCGCGGCCGGGAGCAGGACCGTGTCCCACTCGCCCAGCGTCTCCACTTTCGCGACCAGTTCTGCAAGCGTCGTGAAGCGCTCGAGCGGAATCCAGTTTCCCGGGGTAACGGTCGCCGACCCGAGCCACAGTTCGGCCTCGGCGCCGCGCGCGAACGCCTCCTCGACCAGCGCGACCGCCATACGGCCGCTGGAGCGGTTGCCCAGCACACGCACGTCATCGAGCGGCTCGGCGGTGCCGCCGCCAATTACCAGCACTCGCTGCCCCGCGAGGTCGCGCTGCCCCGCCAGGCGGCAGGCCCACGCCGCGATGATTTCACGCGACGGCAGCTTCGCCTTGCCCTCCTCGAGCAGCGGGTCGAGCACGGTCGCGATTTTCCTTGCCGAACGCAGGTTCTCGCGTACGACCGGCGACTGCGCCATCTTCCCGTCCATCGCCGGCGCAATCAGTAGCGGGACGCCCGCACCAAGCAGCGTCAGTGCGAAGAGCGTGGGCGGGGTATCTCCGATGCCGTGGACCACCTTCGCCAGCGACGAGGCGGTGCAGGGCGCCAGCACGAGCAGGTCGGCGTCCGCGGTCACGTGCTCGACCTGGCCAGTTATTTCAGTAACCGGCGGGCGGCCGCACGCGAATTCCAGCGCTTTGCGGCCGATGATTTCGAGTGCCGCCGGTGAGGCGACGATTTGCACCTCGGCGCCGTGCCGCAGCAGTTCGCGCGCCAGCCCCACGCTCTCGACCGCCGCGACCGAGCCGGTGACGGCGAGCCAGACGGTGCGGCCGGCGAGGGCGGGGCTGCGCTGCGCGACGTTGCGCGCGGGGTGCTTCATGCCAGTTCCCCCACGACGCGCCTATAAGAATCTAGCACCAGCTCGACGCGCGTCTCGATTGCCTGCCAGGCCGTGGCGAGCGAGCCGCCTCGCAGGTAGAAGGCGCTCGCGGGGGGCCCGCCGTCAGCGGCGCGGCAGCGTGCAAGCATGCCGAGCGAGAGCAGCTTGTTGATGTGGCGGTAGGCGGTCGGCCGCGTGGTTTCGGCCCACGCCGCGACTTCCTCCGCGGTCCAGGCGCGGTCGGCGCGCTGCAGGAAGCAGCCGTCGAGAATGCGGAACGGCATCGAGTTGGCAATCGGGTAGTGGTGCGCCGAGAAGTAGCTGACCCCTTCGCCCAGCCGCGCCAGCAGCTCCGCCGGCGCATCGCCTGACGGGGAAACCTCGCGCAGCTCGATGTCGAAGTGGTCTTCCTTCTCGAGCGCCAGCATCCCCTCCGGGAGGCTCGCGCCCGTCGCACTGTATTCACCGGCGAGCGATTGCGCCGCATCGTGATAACCAGCGAGGCAGGCGCGCGCGTGGAGTTCGACGCCTTCCCACGCCTGCGGTAGCGAGTGGTGCCAGAGCCGCACCCGCTTCGGGTCGTCCGCCTTGCCCGGAAAGTCTTCGGTCAGCAGCCCCAGCTCGCGCAGCCATTGCAGGTGGCGGTAGACTGCTTGCACTGGCACCTCGAGGGTAGTCGCCAGTTCGCCGGTGGTCCAGCCTCGCCCGGGGTGTGGCAGCAGGCAGCGGGTGAAGAGCCGCCGACCCACGAGTGCGCGCTGCCGTTCGGCGAACCGCGGGCTGTCGCTGCCGAGGAATCCGATGGCCCCGAGGAACTGGCTCGCGAGCGCGTCACGCTCGCTGCCGGGTGCGGGTGCCAGGCTGCGCAAGCGCAACCGGAACACTCAGCTCCACCCCTCGCCGCCCAGCTTCTCGAGGATGAGCGCCTTGAACTGGCGCGCCTTCCGGTGGCCCGGGTCGAGCGCCAGTAGCTTGTGCAGGTCGGCCATCGCGTCGGCCAGCTGCCCCGACTGGTAGTGCTGGTCTGCGCGTTCCCACAGCGCCTTTGCATCGTCGGGGTCCGCCTCGAGGATGCGCGTCAGCGCCATCAGCACCAGCTCAGGGGATTGCTGGAGTCGGTAAACCTCGACCAGCTTCCACCAGCCCTCTCTCAGGTCGGGCTGGTGCTGGACCGCGCGCGAGTAGCCTTTCTCACAGGCGCGTTCGAAATCCTTCAGGCTGAGATAAATGTCACCGCGCGCCATGTAGGGGTCGGGATTCTCGGGTTCGAGGGCAATCGCCTGCTCCAAGGCCTTGAGCGCGTCGCGCACCTTCCCCATCCCGGCCAGCACACGCCCCAGCCCGAGATAGGCGGCCGCCGGCTCGCATCCCAGCTCAAGGCTGGTCAGCAGCGCTTCCTCCGCCTCCGGCAGCTCGGCCAGCCGCTCGCGGGCGAGGCCGAGCGCCAGCCACGCCTCGGGAAAGGTGTACTCCAGCTCGGTCGCCTGTGCAAAGCAACGGGCGGCGCCGGGCCACTGCCCCAGCCGCTGGTAGAGTGTGCCTTTCTCGAACCAGAGTCGCTCGTCTTGCGGCGCAATCTCGAGCGCCATCGAGAAGTAGGTAATCGCACGGTCATACTGCCGGTGCCCCAGTAGCGCCCGTGCTTTCGACGCCCAGAGCCGCTCGTCCTCGAGCAGCATTCCGTCCTGCTGCGCGCGGCGCATGACGCGGTTGGCGCCCTCGAGTGCCGCCGAAGGGTGGCCGCCTGCCAGCGCGCTCTCGACCTCGTCCAGCATCGCCCGTCGCGCCTCGCGGTCGCTGCGGCGCAGCAGGAAGAGCATTCCGCTGCCGGACATTGTCAGGCCGCCGCCGAGCAGTCCGCCCGCCGCCACTTCGGGCGAGGCCAGCCAGCCGAGACAGCCGAGGCCGGCGAGGTAGCAGCCCAGCACGAAGCCAGCTAGCTGGTAGCGCCGGTGGTGGAGGCCCGCCATTCCCAAGCCTAGCAGCAGCAGCGGCAGCAGCATCCAGACCGCTTCCGGGCGCAGCACTGCCAGCGGCAGGATAGCGCCGCCGCCGAGCGCCATCGAGATTCCGAGGCTGAGCTGGCTCTGCGGCAGCAGCCCCAGCCCGCGCAGTAGCAGGATGACGCCGACAGCGCCCACGGCGGTCGCTACAGCGACCGCCCACGCCAGCGCGAGCCAGATGCTGATGCTGGCTGCCACGACGCCGCCCAGCGACAGGATGATGCCTGCCGTGAGTGTGTCGCCCGGCCGGCGCCGGCCGGTGTGCAGATTGAGCATCAGCACCAGCCCCAGTCCGCCCCAGATGAACAGCAGCGCGCCCAGTGCGACTCCCGCCAGCTGCAACTGCGCCAGCCCGGTGACGCGCCAGACCGCCAGGTCAGCCCACGCCAGCGCCAGCAGCGCCAGTGCGGAGAGCACCGTGTCGCGGCTGCGTCCGCGCAGGAAATCCTGCATCCACGGCACGACGCGCCCCGTTTTCGCTGCGGCCTCGTTTTCGCTTGCGGTCATGTAAAGCCTTACTGCTGATATATTACAATTATTAAGACTGCGCGTCGACCCGGATGTCGAGTTTCGCGGCTGCCGCAGCAAGCGCTGCAACCACTTCCGCGGCGGTTTCCCCGACGGCGAAGATGAATCCGAGATAGGCACCCCCTTCGGGCGGCGGCAGCAATTCCTGCCCGCGGTGCGCGGTGATGCGAATCCCGGTCACGCCCGTGACCGCCTCCGCTGCGCCCTGCCCCCGGATGGTGCGCAGCGTACCGGCGCGCGGCGGGTAGAGCATCCGCACCCCCACCGCGCTGCCGTCGCGCTCGAGCGACGGCAGCGCGTGGCCGAGCGCATGGCGCAGCAACATCTCCTCGAGCGAAATGCCGCCAAAACGCAGCGCGCTGGCGCAGAGTCCGCCAATCGAGCGGCCGGCGATGTCAATCACCCACGCCTCCCCGTCGTGGAGCCGCAGCTCGGCGTGGATGGCCCCCTCGCGCAGCCCGAGCGCCGCCGCAGCGCGAGCGGTCGTCGCGGCGACCAGCTCGCGCTGCGGCGCATCGAGGCCGGCCGGCGCAACGTACGTTTCCTCGGGGAAGAAGGGTCCTTCGCCGAAACCGGGCTTGGCGAAGACCTCGAGCACCTCGACGCGACCGTCGCGCGCCAGCGCCTCGACCGCCACCTCCGGGCCGGGGATGAATTCCTCGAGCAGCAGCCCCTCACCGGCGGCCTGTGCCACCATCGGCTGCGCCAGTAGCGCGCGCAATCGTGCCAGCGCGTCGCGCAGCCCCCCAGCATCGTCGGCGCGCATGACTCCCTGCGACGCCGAGAGCTGGCGCGGCTTGACGACGCAGGGAAACGGCACCTCCTCCGGCACCTCCCCGTCGGTGACCAGCCAGCAGCGCGGCTGCGGCAGCCCTGCTGCGGCGAGCATTTCGCGGCAGCGCAGCTTGTCGCGCGCTACCGCGACCGCCGCCGGAGGGTGGTGGCGCAGCCCCAGCGCTGCGGCAATTGCGGCCGCCGCCTCGGTCGCGCCGTCATCGACTGCGAGCACGGCGTCGAGCGGATGCTCGCGCGCGAACTCCCCGGCAGCGGCCGCCGCCGCCCGCGGGTCACCGAACGACAGCGTCAGCAGCGCCTCGGGCAGCAGCCCCGTCAGCGTCTGCTGCTCCTCACAGCCGATGGTTACGTCAATGCCCAGCGCGCGCGCCGCGTCGGTGAACGGGCCGGCGCGGTAAGTGGTGCTCGGGACCAGCAGTAAAAGCCGCATCAGCTGTAGCGGACCCAGCCCTGGAAGTCCCAGCTGGCGCCGGTGGGGGTGATGCCCCCGTTGTCGACCTGGATGATGATGGTGTAGTCACCGGTGCTGTTGCCGAATACCGCGACCGGGTGATTCTCACTGTCGCCTCCGCCAAGGGCGCCACTCTCGGCCCAGAGCTCAGCTCCGCCGGCGTCAAGCACTTTCAGCTCGTAGCTCATGCTGCCGGTGTTGCAGCTCACGGTCAGGTTGAGGTAGATGCCGTCGAGGAACACCTCGACCGGGAAATCATACTGGTCGTCGCTGTTGCTGATGATGATGGCCTGTCCACCCGAGTAGTCGATCTGGAAGTCCTCCGGGATAACTCGCAGCACCAACACCAGTTCGGCCGACTCACCGACGTCATCGGTGACGGTCAGGGTGACGTTGAACCATCCGCCCGCACTCCAGCTATGTGTGGCGGTGTCGTTCTCGCCAACCTCGCTGTTGCCGTCACCGAAGTCCCAGCTGTAGTTTGTGATAGCCCCGTTAGGCGAGCTGCTGGCGGAGGCGTCGAGCGTCAGGTTGGTCCCGGCGCGCACCTCGCTGACTGCGTCGCCGCTGAGCAGGAAGCTGAAGAGCGCGTCGGGGCCGAGCGTCTCGATTTCGATATCGAGCGACGCGCTCCCCTGCTGCCCGCGCCCGTCCTCGACGGTCAGGTTGACGGTGTAGCTGCCGGGCGCGTCCCAGGCGTGTTTCGGCGACCGCAGTGTCGAGGTTTCGCCGTCGCTGAAGCTCCAGCTGTAGTCGAGCACGTCGCCTTCGGGGTCGTACGAGTCGTCGCCGTCGAAACTGATTTCCTCGCCGACGAAGGCGGTCGTCGCGTCGGCGCTGGCGACCGCCACCGGCGGCAGGTTGGTGATGCTGAAGCTGGCCATGGCGGTCGAGACTTCGCCGTCCGGGTCTTCGACCGTCAGTTGCACTTCGTATTCGCCCTCCTCCAAGTCGCGGTCGAAGCTGGACTGTTGCGAGGCTGTGTATTTCGAGCCGCCCTGCTCGCCCAGCTCCCAGAGGTAGCGCAGGCTGTCGCCGTCAGGGTCGCTGCTGGTGCGACCGTCAAATTGCACCGGCTCGCCCTCCGAGTAGGAGCCGCCGGCGACCGGGAGCCGGATGACTGCCGTGGGCGGGCGGTTGCCCGGCTCGACTGTAATCAGCTTCACATCGCTGGCGCTGGCGCCATGCGGGTCGGTCACGGTGAGCGTCAGCACAAGGTCGGGGCCAGTCTGCGAGACGGTGACCATGTCGCTCGCCAGGCGGCTCAGCTCGATGACTTCGCCCAGTCCCGCCAGCGTCCAGACGTAGCCCAGCTGGGAGTCCTCGTCGTCGGGGTCCTCGCCGTAGCCCACCAGCTGGAACGGCTGGTCAACCTCGACCACCGCCCCCTGCTGGGGCATGGTGATGTAGGCGGTCGGCGGCTGGTTTGGCCCGTCGTCGCCACTGTCGAGCAGGTCGAGGCAGCCAGCCAGCGGCAACAGCAGTGCCGCTACAACCGCTAGCCGAGCGGAGCGAGGCCAGACAGGTTGAGCCGCGAGGGGTGAACCGGGCAGCAACAGCGCAATGCTTCGCATCGGCCCGCCGAAGTGGCGCGGTATTTATGCGGTACGCTGCGGCCGCCTCAGGCGGAGCCGGCGCGGATGGGGCGGTGCGCGCCGCAGCCTTCGCACTGCAGCACCGGCGTGCGCCCCTGTCGCTGGAAGTTGGTGTCGGGGCGGTGGCACTCCTCGCAAAGCACGAACGCCCTGAGGTAGGCGTCGACGCGGTCGGCGACCTTCTTCTCAGGGACGCGCCCCTGCAGCACCAGCCGGCGGCCTTCGGTGTTGCCCGCCGTCCCAAGCTCCTGCACCAGGTATTTCGAGAAATGGTCTGGCTCGCGCCGCAGCGCGTCGGCCATGTCGCTGAAGTTGCGCAGGATGGTGCGCTTGCCTTCGTAGAGCACTTCCGGCTCGGGCGGGACGAAGCGCGCGTCGTCAGTCATGACGTCCTCGAGCCCTTCGCGGGCGCGGGTCAGCAGCTTGTCGTAGTCCAGCTCCACGCTCCGGCGCAGGCCGCCCGCCTCAAAAGGACTACGGCCGCCGCAGCAGGCCGACGAGCAGTCCCAGCGAGTAGCCGAAGTGCTGGATGAACAGCACCATGGGAGCGTAGAGCGCCTGCTTGGACGAGCGCGTCTGCGCGCCAACCAGCAGCCCCGCCAGCCCCAGCACGCCGAAGTAGGCCGCGTTGAGCGCCACCGGCAGCAGCCACGGCACCGCCGCCAGCTGCTGCCACGCCAGCCCGTAGAGCGTCATCAGCACGACGAACGCCCCAATGAAGGCGTAGTGGCGCGGGTCGAAGCTGCCGGGGTGCATGCGGGTCACCTGCGCGCGGGTGACGCCGTAGTTGAACATCTGCCGCAGGAACGCCAGCGGCCGGCTGCGTCGGTGGTGCCATACCACTACGTCGGGCGCGTAGAGGATGCGGTGGCCCGCTTGTTGCAGCCGGATGTCGAACTCGACGTCCTCGCCCGGCCAGAGCGTCGGGTGGAAGCCGACGCTCGCGACCGCCTCGCGCCGCAGGATATAGTTGCAGGTGGGGTTGTGGTCCACCTCGCGCGGCTCGTCGTGGCCGGCCGTATAGCGAAAGCGAAACAGGAACTTCGAGCCGAAAATCCTGCCGACCGCCTTCGCGAACGGCAGCCCCTCGCGCGGGGTGAAGTTCGGCCCGCCGACGCCGGCGTAGTCGGGATTGCGCGCGAGGTGCCGCACGGCAGCACGCAGCCAGTCCTCGCGCAGGATGGTGTCGTCGTCGGTGAAGGCGATGAACTCGCCCTGCGCAGCGGCAACACCGCGGTTGCGCTTTTCGCCCGCGGCGACCTCCGCGTGGATAACTTGCAGTGCAATCCCACCCGCCTGTGCCAGCTCCCGCGCCCGCTGCAGGAGTGGCGTCTCGGCATCGCCCAGCAGGATGAGTTCGAAGCGGTCGCGCGGGTATTCAAGCTGCGCGACCGACTCCACCATCCCGCGAATATAGCCCACGCGGCCGGTGGTCGGCACGACAATCGAGACAAAAGGTTCAGCCGCCATTTTTTCGACGACCGGTACTTAAGCGGCTCCGTTGAGCAGCAGCCCCACTTCGGCCGCCAGCTTCTCCGCCAGTTTTTCGTCACTGGTGCGCAGCAGCATGCGGCCGGAGGGATAGAGGTTGACCATGCATTCGCGCTCGACAATTACCATCACGCCGGCGTCGACCACCTCGCGGAACTTGCGCTGGCGCAGCCATTCGAGCGCTCGCTGCAAATCCAGCTTCGCCACCTTGCGGGGCTTCAGCTCGAACGCCGCCGAGTTGTCGCAGGGGCGCAGCAGATAGAAGCTCATATCACCTGCACCAGCCCGCCGACGCTGTCGCCGACCATATCTCCTAGCGGCAGTTCGGTCTCCCAGCGCTCGACCTGCGGCAGCGACGCCGCCGTGGCCGGCTTCTCGGGGACGATGGTGCAGCAGAGTCCGGGGAGAGTCGAGATGTCGAACGTTCCCGCTTCACGCGCGCCCCTCTCAATTTCGACCTTGTCGTGGCCAATCAGCGGTCGCAGGATGGGAACGTCGCAGACCTCGTCGATGACCGCCAGGTTGGGGAGCGTTTGCGACGCGACCTGCCCGAGCGACTCGCCGTTGATAATCGCGTCGGCGCCGACTTGCTTCGCCAGTTCGGCGGCGGTGCGGTACATCATGCGCCGGCAGAGCAGGCATTGCAGGTGGCGGTCGGCGTTGCGCGCTATCCTGACCTGGCTGCCGCCGTGCGGCGCTATCCAGAGCGGGATGCCGAGGTGCTTCGCCAGCGCCTCTGTCTTTTCGATTTCGCGGTCGTCGGTGAAGGGGCGATTATCCATGTGCAGGCCCACCAGTTCCCAGCCCTGCTGCTGGAGCATGTGCGCCGCCGTTGGAGAGTCGATGCCCCCGCTGAGCATGATGATGGCCTTCACGTTGCGCGCTACCATGCGTGGTTAAAATAGGTTCCTTTTTGCCGGGTAATGGCAACGTGGGGCTCGCAGCACCGACGGTTCGAGAACCTGATGCGCTACCGCATCCGCGACATCCTGCTGGTCTCGAGCCCGTACGACTACTTTACGCTCGAGGAGGATGGCCGGCTCAACGAGCTGCTGCTGGTCGATTACCAGCAGCTCAATTTGTCGTACGCGCCGCGCATCACCCACGCCGCGACCGGCGAGCGGGCGCTCGACTTGCTGAAGGAACGGCCGTTCGACCTCGTAATCACGATGGCACGTGTCGGTGAGATGGCGGTGCACGTTTTCGGCCGCCGCACTAAGGAAATCCAGCCCGGAATCCCCGTCGTGCTGCTGGCGTACAACACGCGCGAGCTGGCGCTGTTCCACGAGGGCGACGCGATTGACCGCATCTTTGTCTGGTCGGGCGACGCGCGGGTGCTGCTGGCGATTATCAAGCTGGTGGAGGACTTGCGTAATGTCGACCACGATACCCGCTCCGGCGAGGTGCAGGTGCTGATTCTGGTCGAGGACTCGCCCCGCTTCTATTCGCTCTTCCTGCCGCAGCTCTATGCCGAGCTGATGAAGCAGACCGGGAGCCTGATGGCGGGCGGGCTTTCGCTGCACCACAAGCTGCTGCGGATGCGCGCCCGCGCCAAGATTTTGCTCGCGACCGACATGGAGCAGGCGCAGGAGCTGCACAGCCGTTACGCGCCGTTTCTGCTCGGTGTCATCAGCGACGCCGGCTTTCCCAGCGAGGGAAGTCACGACCCGCAGGCGGGAAAGAAGTTCGTCGCGCAGGTGCAGCGCGAAAGCCCGGACGCGGCGGTGATGCTGCAATCGTCGCTGCCGGAGAACCGCAAGGTGGCTGCGAAGCTGGGGGTCGAGTTCATCGACAAGGCGGACCAGTCGCTGCTGAAGGGCTTGCGCAGCTTCATGCGCCAGAGCCTCGGCTTCGGCGATTTCGTCTTCCGGCTGCCCGACGGGAAGGAGGTGGGGCGCGCGCAGGACATCACGGAGATGCGCAAGCTGCTGCCCGATGTGCCGGGCGAGTCATTGCGCCACCACGCCGCGCGTCACGGTTTTTCCAAGTGGTTCCGCGCCCGCACCGAGTTCGACCTCGCCGCCAGCCTGCGGCCGCACGTCGTCACCGAGTTCACCGACAACGAGCAGCTGCGGCAGTTCCTGCTCGACGCCTTGCGGGCGTTCGAGAAGCAGCGGAGGCAGGCCGAGGTGGCTGACTACTCGTCGCAGGCGCTGGAGGCGGGCAGCAACTTCGTGCGGCTCGGCGGCGGGTCGCTGGGCGGCAAGGGGCGCTCGCTGGCCTATTTCCACGCGCTGCTGCCACGACTCGACTTGGCGGAGTTTGGCGACATCGAAGTCTCCATCCCGCGCACGGCGGTGGTCGGCACGAAGGTTTTCGACGAGTTCCTCGAGTCGAACGAGCTGGGCGAGCTGGCGTACTCCGATACCTCGGAGCTGGACGACGATGCCCTGGCAGAGGCGTTCCTCGAGGCGCGCTTTCCGGAGTCAATCTATGACGACCTGAAGACCTTTGTGGGGCAGGTGGAATATCCGCTGGCGGTGCGCTCGTCGAGCCTGCTGGAGGACTCGCAGCACCAGCCGTTTGCGGGGGTCTACGAGACCTACATGCTCTCCAACAACCACCCTGACCAGAAGCAGCGGCTGCAGCACCTCTGCGACGCCATCAAGCTGGTCTACGCCTCCACCTTCTACCGCGCCTCCAAGGCGTACATCGCCGCGACGCCCAACCGCATCGAGGAGGAGAAGATGGCGGTCGTCATCCAGGAAGTGGTGGGACTACCGCACGGCGACGCCTACTATCCGACCTTCGCTGGCGTGGCGCGGTCGCGCAACTTCTATCCGCTCGGTGACGCCGCACCGGAGGACGGCGTCGTGGCGGTCGCGCTCGGCCTCGGCAAGGCGGTGGTCGAGGGTGAGAAGATGTTCCGTTTCTCGCCGGCGCACCCGCGGCAGCAGTTCCAGTTCGCGTCGACCGAGGACTACCTGCGGTCGTCGCAACGGCAGTTCTGGGCGCTCGACCTCTCGAAACAGCAGGAGCGGCCGACGCGCGCCGCCGAAGCGAGCCTGGTGCAGCTGGACCTGTCGCGCGCCGAAATGGACCGGCAGCTGCACCCCATCGGGTCGGTCTATTCGGCCGAGAACCACGCCATCTACGACGGGCTGGCGCGCGCTGGCGTGCGGCTGGTGACCTTCGCCGGCGTCACCAAGCAGGCGCAGTTTCCGCTCTCCGGGCTGACGCAGCTATTCCTCGAGCAGGCCGAGCAGGGAATGGGCGGCCCGGTCGAAATCGAGTTCGCCGCCATCATCGCCCCCGGCGTCCGCCGCTACGCGTTCCTGCAGGCGCGGCCGCTGGTGTGGGAGCCGCTCGATGTCGAGGTCGACCTCGAAAGCGTCGAGGGCGCGCTCTGCACCCCGTCGCAGGCGCTCGGCAACGGCGTCATCGAGGAGCTGCGCGACATAGTCTACATCCACCCCGACCGGCTCGACCGTGCCGAGACTCGCGCCGCTGCGAAAGCCGTCGAGAAGCTGAACCGCAAGCTGGCGCGCGCGGGGCGCCCCTACCTGCTCATCGGCCCCGGCCGCTGGGGCTCGTCCGACCCGTGGCTCGGCATCCCGGTCAACTGGGCGCAAATCTCGGGCGCCCGCACCATCATCGAGTGCCAGCTGGCAGACCTGCCGGTCGAGCCGAGCCAGGGCACGCACTTCTTCCAGAACATCGTCTCGTTCAGCGTCGGGTACCTGACCGCCCCGCGCGGCGGTATCGACTGGAAGTGGCTCGAGGCGCAGAAGCCCGCAGCGAAGGACGGCGCGGTGCGCCACCTGAAGCTTAAGCAGCCGCTACAGGTGCTGCTCGATGGCAGGGCAGGCCGCGGCGCGGTGCTGCCGGGGCGGGATTGAGCCTATTCTTCCCAGCAAGGCCTAAACCCACCCGGCGCTGTAACGCCGATGCACCCACGGCCGTCCCTGCTGCTGCTTGCCGGCTTCGCGCTGACTCTGATGGCGACGGGGGCGGCTGAAGCTAATGACCCTGAGTGGAGCTATACCACTGGGGATAGGGTGTGGTCCGTTGCCGTCTCGGGAGATGGGGAATACATCGTCGCAGGTTCCGATGATGACAGCGTATACTTCTTTGACAGGGGCAGCGACACATACCTCTGGAATTACTCTACGGAGGGTGATGTGCGCTCAGTCGCCATATCTTCTGATGGCGAATACATCGCCGCTGGATCAGTCGACACTCAGGTATACCTGTTCACCAAAGACAGTGAGTTGCCGCTCCAGATTTACAGTGCTGGGGATAGAGCTGTCGTATCAGTCTCCATTTCAGCGGATGGTGAGTATATCGCTGCTGGCTCCGTTGATGAGAGAGTTTACCTCTTTGACAAGGACAGCAGCACTCCGCTCTGGAGCTATTATGCCGGGAATTGGGTGTGGTCAGTCTCTATTTCAGCGGATGGTGAGTACATCGCTGCCGGTTCGCATCGTGATGTTTATCTATTCGACAAGGACAGCAGCACTCCGATATGGAGCTACAATACCGGCAGCGAAGTGAATTCAATTGCCATTTCGGCGGACAGTGAGTACATCGTTGCCGGTTCCGCTGATGACAAGGTCCACCTATTTGCCAGGAACAGCAGCACGCCGCTCTGGAGCTACGATACCGGAGAAGATGTCTCCTCGGTTTCCATTTCGGCGGATGGTGAGTACATCGTTGCCGGTGGTTTTGACGGAAAGATACGTCTCTTTGACAAGGATAGCAGTGCTCCGCTCTGGAGATATTCTATTGGAGACAGCGTGCGCTCGGTTGCAATCTCGGCTGACGGTGGACACCTTGCCGGTGGCTCAATCGATGAAAAGGTATATCTATTCGACAGCAACAGCAGTACTCCACTCTGGAGTTACACTGCCGGTAATGATGTGTTTTCAGTCGCTATTTCGGCGGATGGTGAGTACCTCGCCGCCGGTTCCCGTGATGAGAATGTTTATTTCTTCGACAAGAACATACCGCCAACAGCCACAATAGAATTCATTCTACCTTCACCAGCAGACAAGTTGGTCCAGGTCAACTTCAGTGGCTCTGGTACAGACAGCGACGGGAATGTCATAGCCTACCAATGGTCTTCATCAGTCGATGGCGAGCTCAGCAATTCTTCGAATTTCAATACCAGCAGTCTTAGTGCAGGCAATCACACAATTTCATTCAGGGTACAAGATAACAGTGGTACCTGGTCGAATTGGGACATGTTTTCTTTAGTAGTTATAAACGCGCCACCATCAGCGTCGATTGATTCCATTAATCCATCGCCTGCCAGGTTTGATGAGGAGGTTTCTTTCAGTGGCTCCAGTACAGATAGCGACGGTAGCGTTGTAACCTATCATTGGGTGTCAAATATCGATGGTAATTTGAGTACGGACGGGGCCTTCAGCGTCACCAATCTTACCACCGGGACCCACCAGATATCCTTCCGGGCACAGGATAGCGACGGGGCGTGGTCATCCTGGCACACGGCGGAGCTGAATATCTACCCCAACGCACCTCCATTCGATACAATCGATTCCATCGAACCTTCACAGGCTGAAGCAGGAACGACCGTGTTTTTCGACGGCACCGGCTCGGACAGCGATGGCACCGTCGTGGCTTACTTGTGGGCATCCTCGATTGACGGTGAATTAAGTACGGAAGAGGACTTCAACAGCAACGACCTGTCATTTGGGAATCATACCATTACCTTCCGGGTGCAGGACAATGACGGGGATTGGAGTGACGCCGATTCAGAATCGCTGTTCGTCTTTGCTTATCCGGAAGCGATAGCTGGAGATGACTTTACAGGTGAACCGGGCGATACTTTTCAGTTTGATGGACAGGGAACTGATGATGACGGCTCGATTGCAAAATATGAGTGGGCTTTCGAGGGGGACGGCATTTACAGGTGGTCGTCTACAAACAGCGGAAACACTACTTACGTTTACAATGGCGAAGGTACCTACACGGTGACGCTACGCGTGACCGATGATGACGGTTTCACAGCCACCGATTCTCGCGTGATAACCGTCAGCAAGGCTGGTGGTGGCGGTGGAGACGACGGCGATGGCGGTGGAGACGACGGCGGTGGAGGCATCTCCGCGCCGTCGCTGGCCGCATCAGCCGCCGCCGTGGCCGTCATCGCGCTGCGCCGGCGGCGCTGAAGGCACTATATCGTCCGTCGCAGTGCCTGCAGGAATTCCAAGGGAGAGGGGTGTTTTCGTGGGTTCCGTGCCAGAATCTCGCAAATCCCGTAACAGGGTAAAATAAATAACAGAATTTCTGTTACTCTTCCCAGTAGATAACATCCATCCAGAGGGTGTATTCCGGGTCCGCACCCCATGAGCGCTGGTGGACCACTTCGACGGTCCACTCGCCGAGTTCGCCTTCTTCGTCGAACCACTGGTTCTGGGTCGAGTTGTGGTATTCGAGCAGGATTGTGTTGACCTGCTCCGCCTGCGACGTATCGTGCGTTTCGTTGCGCGCGACCTCCTCACCGGTCAGGTTGTAGAGGTAGAGGTCGAGGTCCGCGCTGTGCGAGCCGCCCGCGTCGTACTCCAGCCGCAGCTGGATGTAGCGCAGGTTGCCGCCGGCGTAGAGCCCGAGGTCGTTGACCGGCAGGTCGTGCTCGTGGGTGCCGGAGCCGATGACGCGCGTGTCGGTGTTGTTGAAGTTGATGTAGAGCCGCACCGGCTCATTCGCCTCGTCGGTCTCGCCGAGTGAGTCGGTGATGCGCAGCGCGATGACGAAGACGCCCGACTCGAACTCGCGGGTCGCCTCGTCGCTGTCGCCCTCTTCGTCAGCCTCGAAGCCGACGCTCGAGTCGTACGAGAAATCCCATTCGTATTTCGTGATGCCGCCTTCGGCGGTCGAGTCGGCAGCGCTGAAGTCCACCTCGACCGGCTGCCCGGGGCGGTAGGTCGCCTCGGTCTCGTCGTCGGTGGTGATGATGGCACGCAGCGAGGTCGATTCGCCCTTGATGGTGACGGTGACCGTCGCGGTGTCCTCGGCGCCGTCAATGTCGCGCACGGTGAGCGTCGCGGTGTAGCCGCCCTCGTCGGGGTAAACGTGTGAGGCGCGGCCGTCATTGTTGACGTCGCCGATAATCATCTCGTCGTTCTGGTCGTTGCGGTCGAAGTCCCAGAAGTATTCCAGGTATGCCCCGTCGGGGTCGCGCGAGCCGGCGCCGGTGAACCAGATTTCGGCCCCCGGCTCGAAGGTGCGGCCGCCGCCTTCGGTATCGGCTTTCGCCTTCGGCGGCTGGTTCGCCTCACCATCGTCCGGGTGGAGGCAGCCTGACGCCAGCAGCAGCAGCCCGATGAGCAGCGCGTAGTGTCGCATCGCGCCGCAGGGGGCTGGTGCCGGTATAATTACTTTGCGCAGGCGGAGGCGGGCGTAATCGCGCCTTCAAAAACTTTTTTTGAATTTGCATTATATAGGCCGCCGCCTCCGGCGAGGTATGGATTCCGGAAGTGGCGGGAAGTCACAGGCAGAGGAGGAGGAATATAGGAAATGGAAGGCGGGCGACGGACATTCTGCGCACCCGCACGACTACCTCGCGGAAGATTCCGGGCGCTACAGCCTTCGCTTCGCCTTCGGGTGGTGACATTATCGAGCCGGCAACAGTGGCAGCTCCCGATGATGAAGCGCAGCCCGTGAAGCGGGAGCGGCGCTACGACGTCGACTGGCTGCGCGTCATCCTTTTCGGATTACTCCTGCCCTTCCATGTAGCGATTGGGGTGTATGTCGATGCATATGATTTTGTTTTACCGGATTATGAGGAGGATGAGGACAAAAGTCGCGACAGTTTAGATCAGGAAGCTGGAGAGGATGCAGCAAATGTCTATACGTCTCTGGGAACGGGAGTCTTGGGATGGATGCACGAATGGCGTATTGCGGCCCTCTTCATGATTAGTGGAATGGGCACTGCGTTTGCCTTCAAACGGAGAACATGGAAGATATTTTTGAAGGAGAGGACCAAACGTTTGCTGATACCTATGATTGCCGGAATTTGGACCATTACTCCGATAACATGGATGATTATCTTACGCTACTTCCCAGGCAGTATCCTGGAAGGTATGGCCGCATTCCTTGGTTTTGGAATTGTCATGACTTTCATGATGATAATTCCATTGCTTTGCAGACTCCTGGCTCTTGGACATTTGTGGTTTATATGGAGTCTTTTGCAATATTCCATAATTCTAATTCCAATATTCTCGATTGTCAGAAACAATCCGGATGGGCGAATCTCCCGGGTAATTAAGGGGGTTTTCAAGATGCCATTCAGAATGGGGCCCCTGTTGATTTTGCCATTGATTCTCACGATCTCCGATTTGCTTTTCAAACCCTTGATGGGAGAAGCTATTGGTTTTGGCTATGAATGGCCCTGGTATCTATTGACGTTCCTGTTCGGTTACATGTTCATAATTGCCAAAGATCAATACTTTGAATTCATAGATAATTCGAGAATACAAATAACCATTGCAACCGTAATATTCACTATAGCTTTCTTCTGGATTAGGGCGGAGGAAGTAAAAACCGGAATCCCGTACATAGGTGGCGGCTGGATTGAAAACAATGAGTTCTATCACACCAATATGACAATTATTTCCTGCTTCGTGACCAGTTTTCACGCCTGGTTTTGGTGTCTAGCTATATTTTCCTGGGGTGCCTTTTTGCTTAACCGCCCGAGTTCGCATCTTGCTTACTTGAATCGAGGCGTCTATCCATTCTACATAATCCACCAGCCTTTGGTTTACATCGGCCTATTCTTCTTGTTGAGGGAGGGTTATTCTGATCTGACGGTATTCCTTCTGACCACGGCTCTGGTCGTGTTAGGATGCTGGATTTTCTTCGAGGCAATGAAACGTAATTGGGTCACACGAATGATGTATGGAATCAAAGAACGCCCAAAGAAAAGTGAGCAAGTTCAAGACGATACGGAAAAACCTCCTGTCGTCTGACGATAATTTGGTGCAGGCGCCGGGACTCGAACCCGGGTAGGTGGCTTGGAAGGCCACAGTCATACCACTAGACCACGCCTGCTTCAGGTGAGCTTCAATTGCGTCTGGCAGCCGGGGCAGGCGACCGTCAGCGGTCGCCGCGTATCGGCTATCTTCATTTGCGTCTGGCAGCCGGGGCAGCTAATCGTCACCGGCCCGGCCGGCGGCGCTGCCGCAGGTGGCGCTGCCGCAGGTGGCGCCGGGGGGGGTGCGGCTGGCGGTGCTGGCGCGGGCGCAGCCGGTGGGGCTGCGCCCGCGGTCGCCTGTAGCGTCAGCGGCGTCGCGCAGGTGGGACACTTGACGGTCAGCGGCCGTGTCGGGTCGGCAATCTTCATCTGTGTCTGGCAGCCGGGGCATGCCACTGTTACGGGACCGGCAGCCGCGGCCGGCGGAGGCGCTGGTGCCGCGGGCGCAGTCGCCGGCGGAGCAGCGGCTGTGCCTGCGTCGACACCGCCCCACTCGTCGGAGTAGGCACCGTCCGGCGTCCTCTCTTCATCGCCCGTTTTCTTCGAGCGCTGCGTCAGGAAGAAGAGTGACGAGGCGCCGAGGCCGATGAGCAGCACGGTCCCGACCAGCACCTCGATGGGTATCGGCAGTTCCTTCTCCTCGCCGACGTTGATGGTTCCGCTACCGCCGTCGCCACCGCCGACTGCGGCGACACGGAAGTTCAGCTCGACGTAATCCTTCTCGAGACCGTCACCGCCAGAGCTGGCGGTAATCCTGAGCGTCGTGAAGTCGCCTTCCGAGTCGGGTGGTGCCTTGACCGAGACGTAGACCTTCTTGGTCTCGCCCGCGGCGAAGTATTTCCAGCTCGAGCCGCCTGCAATGTTCAGGTCCCAGTCGTCGCCGCCGGTGGTCCATTCGGTCTCCAGCAGCACCTCGTCGCTCACCTTGGCGGTATTGGTCAGCTCGAGGAATGCCGAGAGGAAAATCTCGGTTCCGATATTGACGTCGTATTCGCTGATTCCGAGCGGCTCGAACCGCAGGTCATAATCGCCCTCGACCCGCACGTCGATTTCGGTCTCAGCCGGCTCACCACTGCCGACGTACGCCTTGACGATAATCGTCACGACGTCGTTGGCGTTGGCGTCGCTCGCAATCGTAATCCGTACCCGGGCGGTAACGGTCCCGAAGCCCTCGATGGAGTTATCGGTCGAAGCGTCGGTGAAGTCCCAGTTGCTGGGCTTGTTCTCGATGGTGCCCATGTACCAGTCCTTCTTTTCGAGCGTGAAAATGACCTCCTCCGACCACTTGTTGGTCACGGTGAAGTCGAAGGTTAGCATTGCGCCCGGCTCGCCGCTTTTCTCGCTCGTGACCGGGTCGAGCAGCACGCCTTCGAAGACGCGGATGTAGACCGTTGAAACCATCTCGCCGGTCGTCGGCTGGTTGACCGAAGTGGCGCCAATCGTGATGGACTCGCTGTCGCCATAGTCGACGTCGGAGTCCGTCTCGATGACCAGCCCGATCAGTTCGCTCGCGCCGGAGTCAAGGGTGACCTGTTCGGTGTCGAGCGTGTAGCCCCAGTCGCCGCCGCCAACGTCCAGGTTGAAGGTGTCCTGCCGGTTGCCGGTGTTCTGCACCCGTAGCGTGTAGCTCGCTTCGCTATCGACATCGACCGAGAGGTTGGTCGAGGACGAGTCGGGAACGGAAACGGTCACGCCGCGCGTCTCGTTGACGTGAATCGTCAGGTTGAGGTAGTGATTCTGCTGGTCGGGGTCGACCGTGGTGTCCTTGTCGTGCGCGCGCAGGCTGATGGGCCAGTTTCCGTAGAGCGCGTTCGGGTTGGCCTCGATCGTGATTCGGATGCCGACTATTTCTGAGTTGTCGGAGACGCTGACCACAATCTTGGTCGGGTTCCCGCTCAGCTCTTCCTGCCCGTTGTAGGTCCAGTATACTTTCAGCCCTTCGCTGTTCAGGTCGCTCGCGTTCAGCACCTCCAGCTCGAAGTCGCGTGGGTCGTCGTTCTCGTTCATAATCCGCACAGTCATGTTCTGGAATTGCCCGGTATCGACCTCGGCGTAGCCGTCGTCCGGGTCGTCGGTATTCAGCTGGAAAACTGAGTCGGACGCGCTCGCTTGCGGCGCGAGGGCGGCGGCTGCGCAAAGCAATGACAGGAACAGCAGGATACGCTTCATGGCCGGAGGGGCTCCCACACACCCATTCATATAACTGTTCCGCAAGTTTCCCATTCGAATGGAGGTCACCGATGACCATTTCCACCTGGACCCTCGCGGTCGCCGCGGCGATGCCGTGCGCGAGTTCCTGAGGGCGGGTGGCAGCCGGCTGGTACTGGTCCATAAGCCGTACGGGGAATGGCGGGAGCTGCCGCAGTTCGAGGCACAGGTCGCGACGACGCTGAAGCTCGCCGGCGAAGCGCGCGCCGCGGGCGCCCGTGTCGCGGTCGTGGCAGCACCGCACCCGGTCGAGCTGGTGCAGATGGCCGAAAAACTGGGCGGCGCGGCGGCCGAGGATTTATATTTAAAGGCAGTTGACCACTGCTGCGCCCTCGTCAGCGAGGGTGAACTGGCGGGGCTGGGCGAGCTGGGGCGCCCGCATTTCCCGGTCATCGACGAGGTGTGGGTGCAGGCTAATCGCGTGCTCGCAGAGGCGCTGGCGCGGACGCGTGACGTGGGCGGTGCGGCGGTGCTGCACACCGAGTCCGGGACGCCCGAGGTGATGGCCGAGCTGGGTGAGATTGCCGACCGCGCGCGCTTCCCCAAGGAGAGGCTGGTGAAGCACTATGGCGGTCCCGGCGCGCTCGAGGCGCCAGCGGGGATGGTAGTCTCCGTCATCGCGTCGCGCACCAATTTGCGGGCAGCCGCAGCCTCGGGGGTGGAGTTCATGCTCGAGACAGATTACCTCGACGACCCGGCGCGACCGGGCGCGGTGATGGGGCCGAAGACGGTCCCGCGCCGCACGCGTGCCGCGCTCGAGGACGGAACGCTCGATGAGGCGCTGGCGCAGCGCATCCACGTCGAACTCCCCGACCGGGTCTACGGCAAATTCAGCTGAGGCTATGCCTCGGCTGGCGCGGATTCGCTGCTATCTGCTCCACCATCTCTTTGCAATGGTTGCTGCACTTCATCCTGCTCGAGGTCCCACTCGAGGTTCATGCGCCATTGCCGCGCCCACGCCTCGATGACGTGCCGTTCGTGGGTTCCGCCGATGAAGTGCGAGACTACGGCATCCTTGCCGCGCTTGCTCATCTTGAACGCGCCGGTGCGATGCGTCCCCGAGTAGATGATGTAGCAGGCGCCGAGGCCGAACTCCTGCCGTACCTCCTCGGAAAGGTAGTGCGCCAGCCGGTCCGCCTGATGCAACACAAAACTGCCCTGGAAGGCGTGGCCGCGGACGTGGGGCAGATCCTCCTTGATGAGCCACATCAGCGTGTCGTCGCCCTCCTGCAGGAAGCCCTTGACCAGCGTCCCGTCGCGCTCCATGCGGCCGAGGATGGCGCGCAGTTCGGCCATCGGGATTTCGCTCTTGACCAGCATACCCAGCCGTTCGGCCGAGACGATTCCGAACTGCTTCACGAGTCGTTTCACGACGCGGAAGCGCGCCTCGTCGCGGTCGAGCACGTGCCTGACGGGGAGCGTGCGGTAGTAGCCGCGCGGAGTGCGCGCCATATGCAATGAGTGGTAGAGCCGCGATAACGTTGTCTTGAACGTGTCCGGGTCGAGCCCGCTGCGCCGCAGCAGCTCCTCGCGCGGCATGCCGCGGTTGTCGACCGCCAGCGAGAGCACCCGCCGGTCGTCCGGCTCGGTCGGCCTGTCGCGCGCGTCGCGGTAGACCATCGCGTCCTGTACGGTGCAGTAGGTGGCGTAGCCGGGAATCATCACTCCCAGCACAAGGTCGAACTCCTCGCCATAGTCGCGCGGGTGGAAGAAGCGCCCCTGGATGCGCAGCGAAAGCTCGAACTCAGAGCGAATGCCGCCCATTTCGCGGAACGCCTGACGGGCGTCGGTGAAGCGGCGCTGCGGGTGGATGCGCTGTCGCCAGAGCAGGTAGCCATCCAGCTCGCGCGGGCTGAACTGTTCGGTGACAATCGGTCCATGGACCAGCCAGTCGCGCAGCTCGTGGTAGCCCGCAGCCAGGAACGGGGCGTGCTGCGCGGCGTCCATTTCGCTGACCGGCCGCCCCTCGACTCGCTTGATGCGAATCACGTTGCTGTTGAACTCGCGCTGGTAACTGCCGTGCTCGTAGAGCGCCGCCAGAACTTCCGGGAGCAGCTCGGGCTGCTCCAGCGACAGCTCTCGCACATCGAGCAGCCCCGACATGGCCCACATCTCGATGTAGCCAATCAGCATCCCTCCCTTCGTGACGGGATGCGTCCAGGCGTCGCCGTAGCGCGAGAAGACCTCGCGTCGCAGGTGGACCAGCATCGGGTCGCGCCACGAGAGCACCCGCACCGTCTCTTCCTCAATCGGTACCTGTAGCGCCTCGACTTCCTCGGTAAGCGCGTAGACGAAGAGCCGCGTCTGCCCCGCCACGACGACGCGCGTCACCTCGCCGCTCTCCTGCAGCCGGGCGAGCAGGTTGCGCAGCACCGCCAGCGGCAGCCAGGTCTCGCGCCGCAGCGGGGCGAAGCCAAGCGGCCCCAGCCCGCGCAGCGCCTGTTTCACGAGCACTCGTTCCGGGTCCTCCGGTGCGTCAAAATCCCTCAGCAGCCGGTAGCGGTTGTGCGTTGTCCAGGGGTTACGCTGGCGGTTGAAGCGATGTATCTGCAAGCTGTCCTCAAGCCCACGCAGTGCCGGTTCAACCAGCTCGGGGTTGCGCTCCAGTCGTGTCGAGATTTCGTGCCGCGTCAACGGTTTGCTCTGCTTCAGCAGCGCAAGGATATCCTTCTGTAGGCGTCCCTCGACCGGCCGGCGATAGACCGCCTGGAAAGCGCCGATGCGGTGCGCCGGGACATGCCGCAGCCGCCCGCCGGAGAAGCGCCCCTGCAGCAACGCGTCCGAATCGCGCCATTCCCACCATTCGTCGAGCGACTGCTCCGCCAGCCGGTAGTAGGCGATGCGCGCCGACGGGACATCCCCGAAGGCGTCAAACAGCTCCTGCAGCCCCGCGAAGCGGCGGAAAAGCTTGGCGTCGAGGTACTTGCGCAGCTGCCGTTCCGAGACGACGCAAAGGTCGCCGCGCGAGTGCGCTTCGAGGTAGATGACGTCCTCCCCCAGCAAGTAGTGCGGTGTCGGCCGTCCCAGCACGAAGTTGCCTCCCTGCAGCGCCCCCCGTTCCTCGAGGTCGTAGAGCGTCTGCTCGACCACCTGCTCCGGCAGCCGCAGCTCGACCGCCAGCTGCTCTGCCGAGCGCGGGCCGCAATGGCCAAGGTAGGTGCTGACGACCCAGTCGAGCGCTTTCTCGTAAGTGGCGGCCGCCACCGGCTCACGGACGCGGTACCCTTCGGGGAGCCGCGCCACTCGGTAATGCATTTCCAGTTCCTCGAGCGCCTTGCGGGCGCGCACCTTGCGGCCTGCCTCGAGGCTGGCGAGCGCCTTTTCGGCCGGCTTCGAGAGCTTGTCGCTGCGGCCATACACGGCGTGATAGTACGGCACGAATTCGGGGAGCGTGAAGAGCGGCTCGGCGTCACCGGTCCAGACCGATTCGACCTGCCCGCCCTCGATGAGCGCTTCGCAGGTCTTGTGCAGCTCGCCCGCCGGCAGCTCCGACAGGCGATAGACCGACCGCCGTCGGTCCGCCAGCAGCGCCAGCCCGCCGGTCTCGCGCAGCGCCTGCAGCACCCCCTCGGACGAGTCGACCAGCGGCGCCTTTTCGTTGAAGTAGCTCTCGACCAGTTCGCGGTCGAAGCGCGGCTTGTCACCGCCATCCTGCTCGAGCACCTTGCCGAGCACCTGCGTGTGCAGCTCGCGCAACAGCGCCGAGCGGTCTTCCATCAGCACAATGTCGCTCAGCCCCGAGAGGATGACGCCGTGCGCCAGCGGCGATGGCACCGCCGAGTAGGGGCGGTAGCGCACCGTCCGCTCGCCGCTGGCAATATCAGCCAGCACCTCGCGCGCATGCTCCAGGTCGAACGCGTCGTGCAGCACCTCGCGGTACGCTTCCTCGAGCATCGGGAAGCTCGGCAGCTCGTGAATCGCCTCGAGCACTTGCGAGGTGCGCAACTGCTGTCGCGGCAGTGAAATCTCGTGCCCCTTGTAGTTGCGCAGTACCATGAACGAGCGGTTGGCGCAATGGCGAAAGCGCTGCGCGAAAATCTCGGTCGAGGCGATAGCGCGTCGCAACGTCGCCTCGAGCGCCTCCGGGTCGAGCCTTTCACCGATGCCCTCCAGCTCGACGAAATCGGGAAACGTCAGCAGGAACGAGTCGTCGTTGAGCGAGATACGCACTGACGCGCCGAGGTCGCGGCCAAGCTCGTACGCGAACGCCCGCGCCAGCGCGTCGTTGACGCGCCGGCCGAACGGGAAGTGGAACACCGCCGAACGCCGGCCGCGATTGTCGACATACCCTTCGACCAGCAGCTGCCGGTCGGACGGCACGAAGTCGCAGAGCTGCTTCTGTTCGCGCAGGTGCGACAGGATGGTGCGCGCCGCGCCGGGGTCGAGCCGGAATTCATCCCCGAGCCACGCCAGCGTTTCGCTTTCGGGCTCGCCCAGCCGCTCGTTAATGGCGGCGCGGAAGCGGCCGACCGCCTCCGAGAGGTCGAACGAGCGCGGCAGCATCTCGCCCGACCATGACGGGACGGTCGGCTTGCGTCCGAGGCCGTCCTTGACGATGACTTGTGGCCCTTCGGCTGAGAGGAACTGGTAAGTGCGGCCGCCCAGCACGAAGATGTCGTTGCGGCTGAGGTTCTCGACGAACTTCTCGGAGAGGTTGCCGATATGCGCACCGCCCCCTTCCAGCACTACCGAGTAGTTGATTTCCTGCGGAATGGTGCCGATATTCATGTTGTAAATCTGCCGCGAGCCGCGCTTGATACCCATTTCTTCGCCGTCGTACCACACCTTGGGGTAGACGCCGTGCTCGCTCAGCCCGTCGCCGCCGAGGAACTCGAGCAGCGCCTCGAGTTCGCTGCGGCTGAAATCGCGGTAGGGGTGCGCACCGCGGATGATTTCGAGCATCTCCTCCGGCCGCCAGCGCTGGTCGAGGCTCATGCCGATGATGGACTGCGCCAGCACGTCGGCCGGATGCTGCGGAATCGCAACGCGGTCAATCTCGCCCGCGTAGGCTGAATTCACCAGCACCGCGCACTCGACGAGGTCGTCCGGGTCGAAGACGACGAGCCGCCCCTTCGAAATCTCATGCAGCGCGTGGCCGGCGCGGCCGATGCGCTGCAATCCTTTCGCTATGGATTTGGGCGAACCAATCTGCACCACCAAATCGACGTAGCCGATGTCAATTCCGAGCTCGAGCGAGGTCGAGCTGACGACCGCGTCCATCTCGCCATCTTTCAGTTTCTGCTCGACATCGAGTCGCATTTCCTTGGACATCGAGCCGTGGTGCGCCGCCAGCTTCTCGATGCCGCGCTCCTTCAATTGCAGCGCGACCGACTCGGTGCCGGCGCGAGTGTTGGTGAAAATCAGCGTCGTGCGGTGGTCCACCACAAGGTCGGCCAGCAGGTCATACATGCGCGAATTGATGACCTCGGTCGAGTGCTGCGTCAGGTCATCCACCGGGCAGAGCACGCGCAGGTCGAGGTGCTTGCGCTCCTTGACGTCGACAATATTGACCGGCCGCGGCTTGCCGCGCGACCAGCCACCGAGGTAGTGCGCGATTTCCTCAATCGGCGCCTGCGTTGCCGAGAGGCCGATGCGCACCGGGTCGCGGTCGAGCAGGTGCGCCAGCCGCTCGACCGAGAGCGAGAGGTGCGTGCCGCGCTTGTTGTTGGCGAGGTCGTGGATTTCGTCGAGGATGATGTAGCGCACCGAGCGGAAATGCTCGCGGAATTTCTTCGACGAGAGTAGCAGCCCGAGCGATTCAGGAGTGGTAATCAGGATGTGCGGCGGCTTGCGCACCATCTTGGCGCGGTCGGAGAGCGAGGTGTCGCCGCTGCGCACCGCCACCTTCACCGCCGGGAACTCCCAGCCCCGCTCGGCAGCCAGCGCCTCCATCTCCGCCAGCGGCTGCTTCAGGTTGCGGTCGATGTCGTTCGCCAGCGCCTTGAGCGGCGAGATGTAGAGCGCCTGCACCCCGTCCTCCAGCTCGCCGACGGCAGCGCGGCGGAACAGGTCGTTGAGGATGCTGAGGAAGGCGGTGAGCGTCTTGCCCGAGCCGGTGGGCGAGGAGACCAGCACGTTCTTCCCGGCGTGAATCAGCGGCACCGCCATCGCCTGCGGCGGCGTCAGGTCGGCGAAGCGGCCGCCGAACCATTCGCTGATGAGCGGCTCGAATTCGGCCAGCACTTCGGCCTTGCTTTTCCTATCCTTAACGTACTTCACCATGGTTCCGGAAACATTATTCGCCGGGGCAGCAGCGGAGGGTGTAATAGACTTCCGGCGAAGCCAAAACCTAATTACCGCAGGACTGTCGCGCCGCCGGGCCACCGTGGCTTAGGGGTATAGCGGCGCATTGGTAATGCGCAGGTCGCGAGTTCAATTCTCGCCGGTGGCTCCATGCCCCACTGACCGAAGGAAGGTGGGACCCGGATTTCGGGAATTGAACAGGCTTCTGGTCGCGAGCCCGCCGCCAGCTTACCGCTCGGACCGACCGGCCGTCAGCACTTCGGCGAGCCCCAGCCGCTTGAGGATGATGCTGCGCACGAACCAGCTGATTGAAAAGGCGGCGGTCGCAATCACGAAAACCGTCGGCTCGCGGACGCCGACCAGCGTCAGGAACGCCAGGAAGAGCAGCAGCACGCCGCCGAACCAGCCCATTTCCTTCTCGAGGCTCGCATTATCGAAGCTGCCGGCGCCGAAGGTCCTGACCGCGTAGCTGACGATGACCCAGCTCGAGCTGTACGCCGCCACGAAGAGCACCAGCTCGGCCGGTTGCGGCAGTCCGATGACGACGAAGAGCGCCAGGAATAGCAGCAGCACTCCACCAGCCCACGCCAGCTCGCGCCGCGCCGACAGTTCCATGCGGTTTCGAAAGGCGGCGCCTATTTACGTCTCTTTCAAAAACTTTTTTTGAATCCCGCTTAAATAAATCGACCCGCTGCACCGGGACGTGGGCTGGCTGGACGACGTCGATATCGCCATTCTGGCGTTCGTCGCCGACAACCCCGACTCGAGCGTCACCGACGGCGCCCGGGAACTCTTCGCGCCGGGCGATGTCGACGAGCTGCGGAAGCGCGACTCGATGCTGCGCCACCGCTACAAGGTGCTCGCGGAGGCCGGCCTGCTCGCGGCGACCCCGCAAGGCCGCGAAATCCCCGAGCCGCACGGCCGCGAGCTGTTGAACCAGCTCTACCAGAGCGGCGTGCTGGCGGCTGCGTGGCAGGCTGACGCCTAGTCCTCGACCCAGAACGCCGCGTGCCCCTTCGCCCACTTCGCGATGTCGCTGCGCTCGACCGTCGCGAACGTGGCGTGCAGTTCCGCCTCCGCCTCGTCGAGCACTGCCTGCGGGGCGCCGCCACGGATTCCGGGCGCCTTGAGCATCAGCAGCCCCTGCCGTGGGCGGTATGCGTCCCAGTTGCGACAGAAAATCGCGAGCTGGTCGCGCTGCGCAACGTCCTGATAGAGGAACGTGCAGCCGTCGGCCTGCGGCGCGTATTGCGCGGGGAAGTGGGCGTCGGCCAGCACCGGCAGCAGGTTGTGGTAGCGCTCCGCCACCGGCAGCAGTTCCGCCATCGCCGTCGGCGAGATTTCGACCGCGGCGACGCGCCCGTCGGGGCAGAGGTCGCCGAGGTGCGAAACGGTCGTCCCTTCGGCAGCGCCAAGGTAGAGCACGCGCGCGTCGGGCGGCAGCGGCCACTCGTGGCCGCTGGCGCGCAGCCACGCCGCCAGCTTGCTGCGGTACGGATTCCAGTCGCGCCAGCCAGCCGTGCCGCGCGTTTGCAGCCGCCCGCGGCGGGTGCGTAGCCTGTCACTCACGCGGCGGCGACGCCGGTCCACGGCTCGGCGCCGATGATGTGCGACGAGTCGATGCCTTCGACCCACAGCTCGAGGCCGTCGAAGCTGCGGCGGCTGCCTTCGGGGATGCGGAAGCGGTAGGTGGTCGATTCTGTCGTCGGCAGCCCGACCGACCAGATGACTTGCTGCCCTTCGCGGCGGCCCGGGCGCGGCTCGGCATCGCGGATTTCGTGGTCGGGGACTTCCGCCCGTAGCTTGAAGCTGGCCGAGCGCAAGCGGTAGTTGGTGACCCGCACGGCGATATCGATGCCGCCATCGGCGAACTCGATTTCCTCCTCAATCCAGACAACGTCCATGATTCTGGCGACGACTTTATCGAGGTTCGGCACCGGTTCGCCGACGACGCGCGCCGCGCGCTCGGCCATTGCCGGCAGCACTTTCTGCACCAGCTCGAACTTCTCACCCAGCTTGGCGCGCTTCTTCTGCTTCTTCAGGTGCCGCGCCAGCGTTTTCGCGTTAGCGCGCAGCGCCAGCTTGATTTCGCGGCCGATTTCGGGAACGTCAGCGACCGCTTCTTTCGCCTCCGACGTAAATGGAATATTGGTCGCGGCGACGTGCACCAGGATTAGCGCGGGGCCGTTGGGGGTGCCCTTGCCGCCGCGTTGGTCGAGGCCGTAGTTGCGCCAGTTAATGCCCTGCACCGCCTTGGTGATGGCGCAGCCGCCAGCCTGGTAGAGCAGCGGCACGCGGTTCGCAAAGCGCAGGATTTGTACCGGTTCGTCGCGCGGTAGATTACCGCCGAAGACCATCCCGACCTCGACCAGGAACGGCGTGCCCGCGAAGACCGCCGGCGCGCGGCTGACTGGAGTGGTGTAGTAGTCGGGCCGCAGCTCCTCCAGCACCTGCTTGAGGCCGAGCTTGATGAGCTGCGGGCCGATTGGCACCAGCACCTTGCTGGTGGGAGAGCGGATGCTGGTCGCCTGAAACGCCTCGCGCAGCGCTAGTGCCTCGGCACGCGTGATATCCTGCGGCCGCACGACGGGGTCGAGCGCCGCCCGCGCGAGCACGTTCTCGATGGTACGCTTGCCCATCGACGAAAATTCCTGCTGCAGGAAGAGCCCCAGTTGGTGCTGACTGGCGTGGTGCGCCATCCGCAGCAGCTGCCCCAGCTCGACGCCGTGCGGGTGCGGCTTGATGCCCTCCTGCGGCAGCTGCGGCAGTTCGTCCGAGGCGCGGTCGAAGCGCATCACCTCGCCGGCGGGGTCGCTGAAGCTGATGGTCGCGTGCGGGTTGACAATCGAGGTCGTGCGCAGGTATTCGCGCACCGACTGGCGGCCCGCCTGATACCTGCCTTTCAGGCTGAAGACGACGCGGGTGCCGTGCTCCTTCTCGGCCTGCAGTCCCTCCTCGTCGGGCGGCAGCCGCCAGACCAGCTGCTCGCTGCGGTCGATGATGCCACAATTGTTGCGCGAGTCGAGCTTGAGTATCACCTTCTCGGCGAGATGCTCGACCGAGATGCGCGAGGTGATTTCTGCCGGCCGCCCCGTCGTCAGCTGGCCGTACATGATGGCGGCCGAAATGCCGATGCCCTGCTGGCCGCGCGACTGCTTGCCGCTGCCGAAGCGCGAGCCGTAGAGCAGCCGGCCGAAGACCATCGGAATCTGCTCCTTCAGGATGCCGGGGCCGTTGTCCTCGACAGTGATGCGCAGCTCGTCGCGACCCAGCGATTCGAGCGCGACTTGCACTTCGGGCAGGATGGAGGCCTGCTCGCACGCGTCGAGCGCGTTGTCGACCGCCTCCTTTACCGCCGTGATTAGCGAGTGGGTCGGGTTGTCGAAGCCGAGGATGTGGCGGTTCTGCTCGAAAAATTCCGAAATGGGGATATCGCGCTGCTCCTCCGCCAGCTCGTGCGCGCGGGTGCGCTTTTTCCCGCGCGGCGCGGGCGGCGATGCCCTGGGGGCCGGCTCCGCAGGCGGTTCCGGCTGCGCCGCGTCGGCGACTGCCGCTTTGGTCGCGCTCTCTTCACCCGCGTCCCCGTCGAGCGTCGTCTGCCCCATGCGCCGGCCAAGCCACGGCGGGATTAAGCCTTGAGCCTGCGCGCGAGCACTTCCAGCGCGACGCGCCCGTCGCGCAATTCGAGCCGCACGCGGTCGCCGCTGTTGAGCGCGAGGCAGGGGTCGGCGTCGAACGAGTGCGCGTACGGTACGCCGAGCAGCGAGCAGGCGGGAAGCGTCTGCTGGTCGAGCGCCGTGTTGACCACGGCGAGGGGACCGGCGTCGCGGTAGAGCAGGCCGAGCAGCACATAGGGCGCGACGCTCGAGCCGCTGCCACGCGGGAATACCAGCACCCGGCCGGCGATGCTTTCGCCGTCGAGCGGATGCCCCGGCTCCTCGACCGCGCCGGTCTTGCGATTGACGAAGCCGAGGAATGTGAGCGGCACGTCGGTGACGAGCGCTTCGCCCTCGACCGCCCACGCGTCCTGCGACTCGATGCCGTGGCCGGCCAGCGTAAGCGCGCTCGCCTGCACCGTTTTCGCGGAGCGGTGCGCCGCCGCGCGCGGCGGCGCACCGCCCGAAGCACCTGCACGGCCACCGCCAGCCAGCGCCGGGTCGGCGGCGTGCGCGATGCAGTCGGCGAGCGGCGCGACCGAGGTCGGCATGCTGTTGAGGCCCGATTGCAGGTAATGTTCCGCCTTGAGCGAGTTGGTCAGGATGTGGTTGACCGCGCCGCGGTCGTAGTGCACTACCTCGGGGCAGGTGTCGCGCAGCACCATGCCTCCCGCTGCCTCAATCGCGGCGACCTCGTCGCGCAGCGCTTCCCAGTGGCGCGCGGCGGTGAAGACCCACAACCGCCCTGCCGGCAGGCTGCGCCCACGCACCAGCTCCGCCGTCGCGCGCACCTCGCCGGGCGACGCCTGCGGGCAGCCGATAACCACGAGGTCGACGGCGTGGCGCGGCGCCAGTTCCGCGTAGCGCGTCGCGAGGTCGGCGGCGGTGAAGCGCAGCGTCGCCCGGTATTCCGCCGCGGGCGGCTCGTCGAGATAGAGCAGCGCGCAGCCGTAGTTGGCCGCCGCCGCCGAGAGCGCCTTGCGTGATTCGTGGCTCGCCTCGCCGACACCGCGGAAGTGCGGTACCGGCCCCCACGGCAGCGTCAGCCCCGGGGAGAGTTGCTTGCCGACCCAGTCGCCCAGCACCGAGAAATCGACCGGCTCCGCCAGTTCGCACTCGACCTCGACCAGCAGGTTCGCGGCGCGATGCTCGTCGCGCAGCAGCCCGTAATCCGGCGTGCAGCCGCAGATGGCCGCCGCCAGCGCCGACAGCCCCGAGTCGCGGTTGGTCCGCAAACCCGTATACGAGTTGGCGTAGCAGACCGCGTTCGACTCGGCCCACGCGCCGACCCCGTCGGGAAGCGGCGCGGCGGTCGCTTCGTAGGGTGTGCAGGAGAGCGTCATCCGCACTCCGAACGCCGCGTAGGCATCAAGGATGCGCTGCTGCCGCTCTACGTAGTCGGTGGTGGCGCCCATCTCGCGCCAGCAGCGGCTGTCGCAGCCGGCCGCGTTGAGCGTCGTCTCGACCGCCACCCGCGCGTCGTCACCGAGCCGTTCCAGAAAGGTAATCAGTCCGTGCCCGCCGGTAAGCGGCGAGACGCCCGAGACGTGTGCCGCCACCACCGGTACCAGCCGCGGAGCCCCGGCGGCGGTGCCCAGGTCGACCAGCAGCCGCATCGCCATCTGCTTCGCCGCGCCGCGGTCGCCGGCGAGCATCGCCTGCTGGTCGGGGGTGAGCTTCACGCTCGCGCAGGCTGGACCGGGGTTAAGGGATTGGGGGCGTCAGTCAAGGTAATCTTCGAGCTTCACGTCCATCGCCGGCGGGGTGCGCGCGAAGTGCGCCGCGCCGCGGTCGTCGGGGATGGTGCAGTCAAACCCCTGCTTGCAGGTCTCGTGTGTCTCGACGCACGCCGACGGGTCAAGGGACGAGCCCTTGGACTGGAACGCGACCGTGTCGCGGTCGCCCTGGAAGCGGGTCGCGAAGGCCCACTCGACCATGTCGCGGTCGCGGACATCGACGTCGTCGTTGACCACCCAAACGTGCTTCAGCGACGCGTGGCCGGCGAACGCCGCCTCGATTGCCTTGCGGCCGTCGCCCGGCGTGTGGGGTCGGATGGCGACGACCGCGTGCAGCCACGACGAGCCGCCGGGGGTGATGTGGACGTCGACGCAGTCCGTCACCTGCGAGACGGCGTGGAAGATGGTCGGCTCGCGCGGCATCCCCATCAGCACCTTGTGCTCGGGGCCGCCCGGCAGGAGCGCGTGGAACAGCGAGTCGTCGCGCAGGAAGAGCCGCTTCAGCCGCACCACCGGCTGGCTGCGGACGATGTCCGGCGTTTCCGTAAGGTCAAGGAACGGCCCCTCGTCGGCCATTTCTCCCGTAAATTCGCACACCATCACCAGCTCCGACTGCGGCACTGTGTGCCCGCCGACCTCGATGAGCGGGGCTGCGCCGAGCGCGTTGGCGATGGACATCTCGTCCATCTCGATGCCGAAGCTGGTCGCGGCGCCGAGCAGTACGGGAACAGAGACGCCGTTGCAATAGGCGAACTCAGTCAGGCCGCGCTGGCGGTAGGCGTCAAGGTCGCGCGGCACGATGCGCAGCACCAGCCGCCGGTCGTCCAGCTTCATCCCGCGGTGGTAGCTCAGGTTGAGCCCGTGCTCCCCGTCGTGGGCGGCGGCGATTGCCGACGCAATGTAGGGGCCGCCGTCGAAATGCTGGTGCGTCAGGACAGGGAGCCCCGCCAGCGTCGGCTCGACCTCGCGGTAGCCCGTCGCCTCGGCGCGCGGCACCTCCGCCTGCGAGTCGCCTGCGGTGGCGATGCGCTCCATGATTTCCGAAGGGTCGCAGCCGAGCCCGAGCGCGACCAGCTCGCGCGAAGCGCAGATGTTGGTCACGACCTCCATCCGGCTGCCGGCGACGTTGGTGAATAGCAGCGGGGTGTCGCCCGCCTGCGCCATCAGCGCCGCGACTTCGTACTTCGGGTCCACGCGGCGGGAGATAGTTCGCAGTCGCCCCGACTCGGCGAGCAGGTCAACGAATTCGCGCAGGTTCATGTCGCTCCGCCGAAGGCAGTCTCGTATGCCGTATAACCGGCTTCGGTCAGCGCCTGCGCCACCGCCGCCTGCCCGTCCGCCCCTTCGGTGAGCGCGACCATGTTGCCGCCGCCGCCCTTGCCGGTCAGCTTCGCGCCGAGCGCCCCGGCATCGCGCGCAATCGCCACCAGCGCATCGAGTTCGGGATGGCCGACGCCGATGCTGTTGAGCAGCTCGTGGTTGGCGTCCATCAGCTCGCCCACCTGCGCCAGCGCTCCGCTTTCGAGCGCGGCGCGCGCGTCCCCGACGAGCGCGCCGATGGCCGCGAAGTAGCCGTCGTACCTCCGTGGCTCCGCGTCGTGCCGTTTGCGAACGCCGGCGACCAGTTCCCCCGTTGACGCGGTGATGCCGGTATTCCCCAGCACGAGATGGCAGCGCGCCGGCGAGCGGAACGGCCGCGGCGGCTCGCCGCTGGTGAACCAGACCGGCTCCTCGTGCGCCACCACCGTGTTGTCGATGCCGCTGGGGGTGCCGTGCACCACCCGCTCGGCCTGGAAGACGATGCCGGAAACCTCCCCGGCCGACAGCTCCGCGCCGAGATGCGCCGCCAGCGCGCGACAGACCGCGGTCGAAGTGGCGGCGCTGCTGCCCATGCCGGCCGCCGACGGGATGGCCGATTCGAGATTGACCGTCGCGTTCGGCTCCGGGGCGCCGGCGCGCGCCAGCACCGCCTGCGCCGCGACCGAGAACTGGTGCGCCGGGTCGCCGCCCAGCGTCAGCCGCTGCCCTAAATCGCGCGCGTGGATTACGAGCCCCGCGCCGTCGCGCGTCGGCTCGACCCACGCCCGCGCGCGCAGCCCGGAGAGCGGCACCGCGATGGCCGGATGGCCGTAAACCACGGCGTGCTCGCCGAACAGGATGACCTTGCCCGGGGCGGTGAACTCCATCGGGGTGGCAACGGTTGCGGGATTTACGGGTGGCGGCGAGTGGCGCAGCCACTTGGCGGCAGACGGACTCGCCGCTTCGGCTGCATTAACGGCTGGCGGCGGGCCGCCAGCTTTATGAACCGCAGGCGGCAGGCGCCCGCATGGGCTTCTTCGACACTATCGCCCGCGGCTGGGCCATCAGCAAGCTCAGCTTTGGCGTCGTCTGGCGTGACCCGGAGCTGCTGGTCTACATGCTCTTCTCGAGCATCATGGTCGGGCTGACCGTCCTCGCCGGCGCGCTGCCGGGCATCGGCTACGAAATGGAAATGCCGCTGTTCGACTGGGCCATGACCGCCGACCCGGAGACGGGCGAGACGACGGCGACGCCGCTATACCTCGCCTGGATTTTCGTCACCTACACCGTCGGCGCGACCATTGTCGTCTTCTGGAACTGCGCCATAACTTTCAGCGCGCACATGCGGCTCACCGGCGGCGACCCGCGCTTCATGACCGGCATCTCGGCCGCGATGCGGCACCTGCCGACCATCGTGGCGTGGGGCGTTATCACCGGCATCTTCGGAATCCTGATGCGGCTCATCCGCGACGCAGCCGCCAATTCGAAAAACCCGGCGCTGCAAATCGCGGGCGCCATCTTCGCCTTCATCGCCGAGACGGCATGGTGGATTACCACATTCTTCATCATCCCCATGATTGTGCTCGAAGGCAAGGGCGTCCGCGACGCGTTCAACTCCAGCAAGGGGCTCTTCACGAAGACGTGGGGCGAGAACATCACCAGCGGCCTCGGCGTCGGCCTCATCGGCTTCCTGCTGGTGCTGGTCGCGTTTGCGGTCGGCGTTCCGCTGATTCTGGTCGGCCTCGTGCTGCCCGGCATCATCGCCATCGTCGTGCTGGTGCTGCTCGCCGTCCTCTGGACCAACACCGCCGAAGTGGTGGTGGTCGCGGCGCTTTACGAGTTCGCCCGCACCGGCGAGATGCCTGACCTCGATGGTGCTGGCAAGCAGGTGCAGCAGCATCTCGGCTGGGAAAACGAGTCGCCCGAGATGCAGGCGTGGCGCAAGGGCACCGCGTAGCTGCGCCGCGGAACAGCGCCTGAAGCCTTAAGCCCGCGAGCGTCTTCCCGCCAGAATGGACCGCATCGTGGTCGGGATGAGTGGCGCCTCCGGCATTGCCTACGGGGTCCGGCTGCTCGAAGCGCTGCGCGAACAGCCGGTTGAGACCCACTTCGTCGCGACCGACTCGGCGCAGCTGGTACACCGCCACGAGTGCGATGGCGACTGGGCTGACGTTGAAGCGCTGGCCGACGTGGTGCACCCCAACGACAACGTCGCCGCCTCGATTGCCTCCGGCTCGTTCCGCGCGCGGGCGATGGTCATCGTCCCCTGCTCGATGGACACGCTCGGCAAGCTCGCCGCGGGAGTCAACGACAACCTGCTGACGCGCGCCGGCGCGGTGATGCTCAAGGAGCGGCGGCCGCTAATCCTCGTGCCGCGCGAGACGCCGTTCAGCCACATCCACATCGAGAACATGCTGCGGCTTTCGACGGCGGGCGCGATTATCGCGCCCGCCGCACCGGCGTTCTACAATCGCCCCGAAAGCATAGACGACAACGTCAATTTCATCGCCGGCCGGGTGCTCGACCTGCTCGGCCTCGATGCGGACCTGTTCGCGCGCTGGGAAGGCGGCTAGCGCTACGCATCCCCGTCAGGCGATGCCTCGCGGCGCGACTTGGCGCCATCCCGGCCTGCGGCCGGCACGACGCAGTCGCTGCTCGGCCTCGACGCAGACCTGTTCGCGCGCTGGGAAGGCGGTTAAGCGCGCAACATTTCCGGTTCGCTCTCGAGCGGCTGGCGGCCGCTGAAGCCTTCCTCGAGCGGGTGCCAGTGCGTTATGGCAGGCTCGCCCAGCCGGTAACAGAGATAGACCAGCTCCGCCCCGCGCTGCGCGTGGAAGTCGATGAGCCCCAGCGCCGGGTCCTTCACCTCGATGCCGTGCCGCGCCAGCGCCTCGAAGAGCCGCTTGCGCTCGGCCAGGTTGGTGTCGAGCCGCACCTCCAGCTCGATGCGGTCGCGCGCCGGCGCCTTGCCCAAGTCCTGCTCGGCCTCAATCAGCAGCTCCTCGAGCTGCTCGCGCTCGGCGCACTTGTCGGCCAGCGCGACCAGCAGCGGCCGCAGGACCGGCAGCATCGCGTTCGCCTCGCGCGGGGTGAAAAGCCGCACAGTGTTTGACTGCACGGGAGTGCCCAGTCCGGGGGGAGATTTAGGGAACGCGGCGGCTTCAGTCGCCCGCCCGAAAACGCGCAGCCATAAGTAAGCGGATTTTATGGGGGGCCACGATGGCACAGTTCGAGCATCCCGACACCTTCGTGCGCCGGCACATCGGGCCGGCGCCAGCCGACATCCCGGAGATGCTCGCCGAGCTCGGCTGCGCGACGCTGGACGAGCTGGCCGACGCGGTCGTGCCGGCCGACATTCGCCTGGCGGGGACACTCGAATTGCCACCACCGCTCTCGGAAGCGGCGGCGCTGGCGGCGCTGCGTGAGCTCGCGGGGCGCAACGTGGTGGCGCGTAGTTACCTCGGGATGGGCTACTACGGCACCATCACGCCGCCGGCGCTGCGGCGCAACCTGCTCGAGAACCCCGGCTGGTATACTGCCTATACGCCCTACCAGCCGGAAATCGCGCAGGGGCGGCTGGAAGCGCTGCTCAATTTCCAGACCATGGTTTGCGACCTGACGGCGATGGAAATCGCCAACGCCTCGCTGCTCGACGAAGCGACCGCCGCCGCCGAAGCGATGTCAATGGCGTGCAACGCGGCGCGCGGCGACCGCGCCACCTTCGTGGTCGCCGCCGACTGCCATCCGCAAAGCATCGCCGTCGTGCGCACCCGCGCTGCGCCGCTCGGGCTGCGCGTCGTCGTCGCGCCGGTGGCGGAGATGGAGTTCGACGACGACGTCTTCGGCGTGCTGCTACAGTACCCCGCCACCGACGGTGCGGTCTGCGACTACGCGGGCGTGGTCGCCGCGGCGCACGACGCCGGCGCGCTGGCGGTCGTCGCGACCGACCTGCTGGCGCTCTGCCTGCTCAAGCCGCCCGGCGAATGGGGTGCCGACATTGTCGTCGGTTCGTCGCAGCGCTTCGGCGTGCCGCTGGGCTACGGCGGCCCGCACGCGGCGTTCCTCGCGACGCGTGACGCGCTCAAGCGGCGGCTGCCGGGACGCCTCGTCGGCGTTTCGCGCGACGCGCACGGCGCGCCCGCGTTGCGGCTGGCGCTACAGACGCGTGAGCAGCACATCCGGCGCGACCGCGCGACGAGCAATATCTGCACCGCGCAGGTGCTGCTCGCCGTCACCGCGGCGATGTACGCAGTCTACCACGGCCCCCGCAAGCTGCGCGCCATCGCCGAGCGGGTGCATTGCCTTACGGGGATTCTGGCGGCTTCGCTGCGCGCGGCTGGCGTTCCGGTCGCGCACGACCATTTCTTCGACACGCTGCGCGTCACCGCCCCCGGCGCGCTCGAACGCGCCGCCGCGAGCGGCATCAACCTGCGCGACCTCGGTGACGGCGATGTCGGCATCGCGCTGGACGAGACCGTCGGCGACGGGGAACTGGCGGAGCTGCTGCACCTGTTCGGTGCGGAGCAGGCGACCCCGCACGGCGACGCGCTGCCGGCTGCGCTGGAGCGCGCATCGCCGTTCCTCGAGCATCCGGTTTTCAACCAGTATCACAGCGAGACCGAGTTCATGCGCTACCTGCACCGGCTCGAAACGAAGGACCTCGCGCTGAACACCAGCATGATTCCGCTCGGCTCCTGCACCATGAAGCTCAACGCGGCGGCCGAGATGGAGCCGATAACGTGGCCCGGCTTCGCCGACCTCCACCCCTTCGCGCCGCCGGAGCAGGCGGCCGGCTACCGCCGCCTCATCACCGACCTCGAAACATGGCTCTGCGAGATGACCGGCTTCGCTGCCATTTCGCTCCAGCCCAACGCCGGCTCGCAGGGCGAACTGGCGGGGATGCTCGCGATTCGCGCCTTCCACGCATCGCGCGGCGAAGGCGGCCGCGACGCCTGCCTGATTCCCGCCAGCGCGCACGGCACCAACCCCGCCTCGGCGGTGATGGCCGGCATGCGCGTCGTCCCGGTCGCGTGCGACGCTGGCGGCAACATCGATCTCGCCGACCTCAAGGCCCGCGCTGCTGATTGCGGCGACGCGCTGGCGGCGCTGATGGTCACTTACCCTTCGACGCACGGCGTATTCGAAGCGCACATCCGCGAAGTGTGCGACGTCGTCCACGCCGCGGGCGGGCAGGTCTACCTTGACGGCGCCAACCTCAACGCGATGGTCGGCCTCTGCCGGCCGGCCGAGTTCGGCGCCGACGTCTGCCACCTCAACCTGCACAAGACATTCTGCATCCCGCACGGCGGCGGCGGCCCCGGCGCCGGGCCGATCGGCGTCGCCGCCCACCTCGCGCCGTTCCTGCCGGGCGACCCGTTAACTGACGACCCGCTCGCGAGCAACTCGTTCGACGGCGCCGCCAGTGGCGGCGCCGTCTCGGCCGCCAACTTCGGCAGCCCGCTAATCCTGCCGATAACGTGGGCGTACATCGCGATGATGGGCGCGGTGGGGCTGCGCGAAGCGACGCAGGTCGCCATCCTCAACGCCAACTACGTCGCGCAGCGGCTCGGCGACGCCTACCCTGTGCTCTATACCGGCGCCACCGGCCGCGTCGCGCACGAGTGCATCCTCGACACGCGGCAGATGCTGGCCGACGCGGGGCTGACAGTCGACGACGTCGCCAAGCGGCTGATTGACTACGGCTACCACGCGCCGACGATGAGCTTCCCGGTGCCGGGGACGCTGATGGTCGAGCCGACCGAGTCCGAGTCGCGCGCCGAGCTGGACCGCTTCTGCGACGCCATGCTCGCGATTCGCGCCGAAATCGCCGCGGTCGCCGACGGCAGTCTCGCCCCTAGCGATAGCTCACTGTGCAATGCGCCGCACACAGCCGCTACCGTAACAGCCGATGTATGGAATCGCACCTATCCGCGCGAACAGGGGGCATTCCCGGCGAAGTGGCTGCACGATTACAAGTACTGGCCACCGGTCGGTCGTATCGACCAGGCGTGGGGTGACCGCAACCTTTCGTGCAGTTGTCCCGATGACTGGGCGGAACAGGTTTAGCTGCGTCCCGGCTGACGCACTATGACTCTGCGCATGTACGGCACCGCGTGGTGCGGCGACTGCCATCGCGCCAAGGCGTGGCTGGATGGCGAGAATATTTCGTACGAGTTCCTCGATATCGAGAGCGACGATGCGCTCCGCGACCGCGCCGTTGCACTCAACGACGGCTACCAGCGCGTGCCGGTGCTCGAGTTTGACGACGGCAGCGTGTTGGTCGAGCCGACGAATGCGGAGCTCGAAACGAAGCTGACTGCACCGGGCGCAGGCTAGCGCCCCGCCGGCTGTGCCGCCGAGGCGCGCCTGCTGGTCGAGCCGACGAATGAGCAGTTGGCGGCGAAGTTAAAAATCGAGTGAATAAAAACGATAGCCTTTTTATGGCGCAGCCTTCGTACGCCGGCGGGCAAATGCTATATATCTCGATAGTACAGCCCCGACGGAGACAAAATATGTCGACACCTACCCGCGCACTGCTCATGGCCGCAATCATGCTGGGAAGCACGCTCTTCCTCATCGCCCCGCAAGCGGAGGCGCAGACGGCGGTCGTAGCATATTCCATCAGTTTCTCCGCAGCGAACATCGAAGTCGATGTGCGCCCCGGCGCCTCAGGCGTCGGCTGCCTCGAGCTCCAGATTTCCAACGAGGGAACCGCCAACATCGACGTTGACGTCGCCATGAGCGGCGGGGGAGTCACGATTTCTCCCGGTGCGGTTTCTGTAACGCTCTCTGCGGGCGCCAGTATCACAATCCCGGTCTGTGCCGTTGCAGCAACCCGTTCCAACTACAAGATTGTGCAGGTCACGGCGCTGGCAAGCGGCCGTGAGTCGAACACCCAGCAGGGACAGGTGAACAAGAATGGTGGATTCACCGTCAGTATTCAGCAGTATGCACGGCTCTCGATTCGTGCCGACCAGCCCTTCCAGCGGGTCGGCCCCGGCAAGCAGTTCCCCGTATCATTCACCGTCATCAACTATGGTAACTACGTCGACACCATCCTGCTCGAGGTGCTCAACCAGGAAGACCTGGAGGAAGCCGGTTTCATCGTCGCACTTTCGCAACCGCAGATTGAGATTGACAGTCAGGGCGAAATGGTGGTCATGATTTCCCTCCAGACCCCGCGTGGCACAGTTATCGGCTGGTTCAACGAATACCATACTGTCATCATGAAGGCCTCGACCACGCTCGCGGGCGAGACCGAGGCACGCTCGGTAACCTCGACCCTCTGGGTGCGCGGCGTCTTCGTCCCCGGCTTCGAGTCTGCCTTCTCGCTGCTTGCGCTCGCCTTCGTCGCGATAACGCTGGCACGGGTGAAGCGCGACGACGAGTAAGCGTCCCGGACGCGCAGCCAGCTGCAATGGGTAGCGGAATGGATGGCGACATTGGAACTGGCGAGTTCGCCTGCGGCTTCATCCTGCTGCGCGGCGACCGCACGCTGCTGCTGCGCCACCTCGAGGGGCATTGGGCGCCGCCCAAGGGGCGCGTCGAGCCAGGCGAAACCAATATCGCGGCGGCGCACCGCGAGCTGGCGGAAGAGACTGGCCTGACGGGGGCGAGGGTAATCGATGGCTTCCGCCACGAAACCAGTTATCTCAAGGCGCGCGACGGCAAGCAGATTCCGAAGCGCGTGCTCTTCTTCCTCGCCGAATCCCCGTCAGGCGACGTGCAGCTGAGCGACGAGCATACCGCCTCGGCGTGGCTCGCGTGGGACGCGGCGCTCGAGCGCGCGACGCACGACACGACGCGCGAAGCGCTGGCGGCTGCACGCAAGTTCGTGCGACAGCAGCTTTAATGTCCCCGACGAACGCAGGGGGCGCATGCAGCCGTTGAACCGCCGCGAGCAGATGCAGGCCCTGCTGGCCACCACCACGCTGCTGCTGCTCGGCTTTGCGCTCTTCTACGGCGGCAGCGTGGCGCTGGTCGCACTGGCCGGCGCAGCGGGCGGCGGCTGGCTGGCGTTCGGCAACCCCCGCACGGCGACCACCCCGCAGGCGCTGCTCGAGCGCGTCAGCGGAGCCGCAGGCCACGAGCTCGACCGTGCCGAAGACTGGCTCTGTGCACAGATTGGTGCCGAGAAGAAAGGCGACCGCACCCTTGTCGGGGTCGCGTTCAACTTCGCGCTGGTGATGGCAGTGGTGCTGCCGGCCGACCTGGCGTTCCAGCACATGACGCGCGCCGAGAACTCGATGCTGCTCTACCAGCGCTTCCTGACCTGGTTCGTCTGGGCGGTCGAGAGCGCGTTTGGCGTTGCGGTCGCCATCGGCGGCAGCAACGGGACGCTGCTGCTCTACGACGACATGATTGACCTGGAAATCGTGGCCGCCTGCACCGGTCTGCACGAGACCCTGTTCCTCGGGCTGCTCATCCTCTGCTTCCGTGGTGTGCAGCCAATGGTGCGCGTGCGCTGGGCTGCGTATGCCGCCATCTTCATCTTTTTCGAGAATGCACTGCGCATAATCACTGCCTACCCGCTCATCATGCAATACGGTTTCGCGACTTGGGACAAAGTGCATTATTTCTGGTGGCAGACTGGCCAGTATGCGCTCATCATGGCGCTCTTCATGCTGTGGGTGATGACGATTGGCGGCCGCCCCGAGAATCGCAGCCGCACCCGCCCGACCTAGTCCAGCAGGTGCCCCATCTTGCCTGCCTTAGTGCGCAGGTAGCTACGGTTCTCCGCCTTCGGCGCCACAGTGTGCGGCTCGCGCCGCACCGTCAGGCCCGCTTCGCGCAATGCTTCGACCTTGGCGGGGTTGTTGGTCAGCAGCGCCACGCAGCTCACGCCTAGACATTTGAGTATGGTGACGCCGTCGCCATACTGCCGCATCTCGCCACTGAACCCCAGCACCTCGTTGGCCTCGACCGTGTCGAGCCCCTCGTCCTGCAGGTTGTAGGCGTGGAGCTTGTTGACCAGCCCGATGCCGCGTCCCTCCTGCCGCAGGTAGATGATGACGCCACTGCCTGCCTCGGCGATGCGCTCCATCGCCAGGTCGAGCTGCTCGCCGCAGTCGCAGCGGTCGGAGTGAAACACGTCGCCCGTCAGGCATTCCGAGTGGATGCGCACCACCACTTCGCCCGCCATGTCGCCCAGCGCCAGCGCGATATGCTCGCGGTTGGTCGTCTCACCGGGAAAGGTGAGAATGCGGAACTCACCGAAGCGGGTCGGCAGCCGCGCTGCCGCCAGTGCATCGTCCTCGCACGGTTCTGCCATTGGCGCGCCACCCTGCGGCCGGTTTTATTACTTGCTCACGACGAGCAGCTTGCGCCCGTCTTCCTCGCTGTCGGAAACCAGCGTGTACTTGCGTCGCCGGATTACCGTCAGGATATCCCGCTTCGCGTCATCTTCATCCCACTGCACCTGCAATTCTTCGCCGGTCGGTAGCGGCATCAGCGCGCGCAGTAGTGCCATCACCGCCTGCGTACATTGCAATCCCCGCACGTCGACCTCTTTCAGGTTATCGCCCCCGCCAGGCCATCAGCAGGAGAAGCTCGACCCGCAGCCGCAGCTTTCGCTGGCGTTCGGGTTCTCGACCTTGAAGCCCGAGCCGTTCACTGACTGGACGTAGTCAACTTGCATCCCCGCTATCAGCGGCAGGTCCTGCCGCCCGACGACCAGCCGGATGCCGCCCGACTCGAATTCCTCATCGCCCGGCTGTTCCTCGGAATCAAGGCTCAGGCCATATTGCATCCCGGCGCAACCGCCCGGAAAGACCGCGATACGCAGTGCCAAGTCCGACTTGCCCTGCGCTTCCATCGCGCGCTGCAGTTCGGCGGCGGCCGCCTCGGTCACCGTAATCAGCGGCTGCCCGTCCGACGCGAGCACGGTTTCAGAGCTGGTGGTCATGTCTGGGTCATGACTCCCCGCGGCAGTATTAGAGCTTGTGTCACTCACTCGGTCGTCGCCCCCTGCTCGCCGTGGAACGCCGCCCGCAGCGTGTGCCACGCCAGCGTCGCGCACTTCACCCGCGTCGGGTAGTCACGAATCCCGCCGAAGGCAGCCAGCTTGCCCAGCCCCCCGGCCGGCTGCCCGTCGCCGGTCGCGAGCGCGTGGAACTTCGCGAAGAGCGCTTCCAGCTCCGCCTCGTCCAGGCCCTTGACGGCGTCGGTCATCAGGCTCGCCGACGCGGTTGAGATGGCGCAGCCGCTCCCTTCGAAGGCGACCTCGGCGACCTTCCCGTCGGCAAGCCGCAGCTCGAGCGTGAGCTGGTCGCCGCAGAGCGGGTTGTGCCCCGTCGCGGAGTGCGTCGGCGCCGCGAGCGTGCCGCGGTTGCGCGGGCTGCGATTATGGTCCAGAATGAGCTCCTGATAAAGCTCTGAAAGGCTCACGCGAAGAGCTCCTGTGCCTCGCACAGCGCTGCGTAGAGTGGTTCGATTTCTGCACAATAATTATATAAACCGAACGAAACGCGCACCGTCGCCGGCACGCCGTAAAACGCCATCACCGGCTGCGCGCAGTGGTGGCCGGTGCGCACCGCGACGCCGTTCCGGTCCAGCACCGTGCCAATGTCATGTGGATGCACTCCCTCGAGCACGAACGAAAGCACGCTTGCCTTCTGCGCGGCGGTGCCGATGAGCCGCACGCCGTCGATAGCCGCGACCGCGTCGGTCGCGGCCGTCAGCAGCTCGCTTTCGTGTGCGGCAATCACCTCGAGCCCGATTCCCGATAGGTATTCGACCGCTGCGCCGAGCCCGATGGCGCCGGCGATGTGCGGCGTCCCCGCCTCGAATCGCAGTGGCGGCGGCGCGAACTCTGTTTTCTCGAATGTGACGGAGCGAATCATGTCGCCGCCCCCCTGCCACGGCGGCATCGCTTCCAGGTGCTCGGAGCGCGCCCAGAGCACGCCGATTCCCGTAGGGCCGTAGAGTTTGTGGCCCGAGAGCGCGTAGAAGTCGACGCCGAGCTGCGCGACGTCGACCGGCAGGTGCTGCACCGCCTGTGCGCCATCGACCAGTACCGGCACTCCGTGCGCGTGCGCCATTTCGGCGATTTGCGCGACGGGATTCACCGTGCCGAGCGCGTTGGAGACGTGCGTCAGCGCCAGCAGTTTCGTGCGTGGCGAGAGCAGCGCTTCGAGCTCGTTGAGCAGCAGCTCGCCCGCCTGCGACATCGGCGCGACGCGGAGCTGCGCTCCGGTCGCGTCGCACGCCAGTTGCCACGGGACGATGTTAGCGTGATGCTCCATCGCCGTAACCAGCACCTCGTCGTCCGGCTGCAGCCGCGGCCGCAGGAACGCGTTCGCGACGAGATTAATCGCTTCGGTCGCGCCACGCACGAAAACGATTTCGTCCGTCCCGGCGCCCAGGAATTGCGCAACCTGCTGGCGCGCGCCCTCGTAGGAATCGGTCGCGCGCTGGCTCAGGGTGTGGACGCCGCGGTGGACGTTGGAGTTGTCGCGGCGGTGGAACCTGTCGAGCGCGTCGAGCACCGCCCGCGGCTTGTGCGTCGTCGCAGCGTTGTCGAGATAGACCAGCGGCCGGCCATGCACTTCCTGCTGTAGCGCCGGGAAGTCGGCGCGCAGCGCCATGCAGTCGAGTGGCGCTGCGCTCATGTCGCCTCCGCTGCTGGTGACTTCGGGGCGCGCTTCGCGTCTTGAAGCCGCCAGTCCGGCTGACCCGGGGCGGCGTTCACGCCGCCCCCGCCAGCATTCCCGGAAGTCGCGCCACGACCGCCTCCGCCAGTTCGTCGCGCAGCGGTTCGTCGCTGATGCGGCGCACGATTTCGGCGGCGAACGAGTCGACGAGCATCCGCCGCGCCTCGTCGTGGGCGAGACCGCGCGACCGCAAATAGAAAAGCGCCTCGCGGTCAAGCTGCCCGACGGTCGCGCCGTGGGTGCACTTGACGTCGTCGGCGTAGATTTCCAGCTCCGGCTTGGTGTGGATGACCGCGTCGTCGGTCAGCAGCAGGTTCTGGTTCGACTGCTGCGCGTCGGTGCGCTGCGCGTCGGGGTGGACATGCACGCGGCCGTTGAACACCGCGCTCGCCTTGCCGCCAAGGATGCCGCGGTAGGTTTCGCGGCTGTCGCAGTGCGGCACCGCGTGCTCGACCGTCGTGTGGTTATCGACGTGCTGTTCGCCGTCAGCCAGGTAGAGTCCGTTCAGTCGCGCCTCGGCTCCCCGCCCGAGCAGGTGGAATGCCAGGTCGTTGCGCACCAGCTTTCCGCCGAAAGTCAGCATATGGCTCGCGACGAGCGAGTTGCGCTGCTGCCGCACCTCGACGCAGCCGATGTGCACATCCTCGCGGCTGTGGTGGACCCGCAGGTGCTCGACGCGGGAGCCGGCTCCCACTGCGAGTTGCGTCACCGGCAGGCAGGCGCCGCTGCCGGCGCGGTAGCGCTCGACCAGCGTCAGCCGTGCGTTTTCGCCGACCGCGACCAGCAGCCGCGGCAGCGCCAGCCCCTGCGCAGTCGTAATCGTCAGTCGCAGCACCCCGTCAGGCGTTGCGCCGTCGGCGACCTCGACCAGCAGTCCGTCGTGCAGCAGCGCCGCGTTCAGGAGCCGGAACGGATGTTCCTGCTGCGCCTCGTCAGCGAGAAACGGCTGTGCCGCGTCAACCGCTTCGCCGAGCGGGCGTACGCGGACGCCGGCCGGCGCGTCGATTTCGATTGCCGGCCGCGCCAGCTCGAGTTCCTGCTTTGCGAAGAAACGAGTGTCGGTGTAGCGCCACCCCTCGTCGCGCGGCGATGGCAGCCCCCGTTCAAGGAAGCGCGCGCCGGCTGCCTTGCGCAACGGGGCCAGCCCCGGCGGGCCATCGGCGGCTGCGAGCAGCGCCTGCCAGTCCATCTATGCCGCCTGCGCGACGATGCGGTCGTAGCCCTGCTCTTCCAGGTCGAGCGCCAGCTGCCGGTCGCCCGAGCGCACGATGCGCCCGTCGACAAGCACATGCACGAAGTCAGGGATGATGTAGTTGAGCAGCCGCTGGTAATGCGTGACCACGATGGTGGCGTTGTCGTCGCGGCGCAGCGAGTTCACGCCACTGGCGACGACGCGCAGCGCGTCGATGTCGAGCCCGGAATCGGTCTCATCCAGCACCGCCAGTCGCGGCTCGAGCACCGCCATCTGGAAGATTTCGTTCCTCTTCTTCTCGCCGCCCGAGAAGCCTTCGTTGACCGGCCGGTTCAGCAGCTCCTCGCGCAGGTTGAGCAGCTTCATGCGGTCCTGGATGATGGCCAGAAACTCGAAGGCGTCCAGCTCCTGCTCGCCCCTTGCACGCCGCTGTGAATTGAGCGCGGAGCGCAGGAAGTAGCTATTGCTGACGCCGGGGATTTCGATGGGATACTGGAAAGCCAGGAAGATGCCGGCGCAAGCACGCTCTTCCGGGGCGAGCCCGAGCAGGTCCTGCCCGTCGTAGCTCACGCTGCCGGCGCTGACTTCGAACTGCTCGCGACCGGCGATGACCTGCGCCAGCGTGCTCTTGCCGGAGCCGTTCGGCCCCATGATGGCGTGCACTTCGCCTGCGTTGACGGCAAGGTCAATCCCCTTCAGGATGGTTTTGCCCTTGATACCAGCCTTCAAGTCTCGAATTTCGAGCATCAGCCGACGCTCCCTTCGAGTGAAACTTCGAGCAGTTTCTGTGCCTCGACTGCGAACTCCATCGGGAGTTCGCAGAAGACCTCCTTGCAGAAGCCGTTGACAATCAGGTTGATGCTGTCCTCCAGCGAGAGCCCGCGTTGCTGGCAGTAGAAAAGCTGGTCCTCGCCAATCCGGGATGTCGAAGCTTCGTGCTCGACGTGCGCCGAGCTGTTCTGCACGTCCAGATTCGGAAATGTATGCGCGCCGCACTGGTCGCCAATCAGCAGCGAGTCGCATTGCGAGTAGTTGCGCGCGCCATTTGCCTTCTTCAGGATGCGGACTTGTCCGCGGTATGAGTTCTGCCCCCGCTGCGCCGAGATGCCCTTGCTGATGATGGTCGAGCGGGTGTTGCGGCCAATATGGATCATCTTGGTCCCGGTGTCGGCTTGCTGCTTCCGGGCGGAGAGCGCAATCGAGTAGAACTCGCCAACGGAGTTATCGCCCTGCAGGATGCACGACGGATACTTCCAGGTGATGGCGGAGCCGGTCTCGACCTGTGTCCACGATATCCGGGAGTTGGCGCCGCGGCAGGCGCCGCGCTTGGTGACGAAATTGAAGATGCCCCCGACGCCCTCCTCATTGCCGGGATACCAGTTCTGCACGGTTGAATACTTTATATTCGCGTCGTCGAGTGCGACCAGCTCGACGACAGCGGCGTGGAGCTGGTTCTCATCGCGCATCGGCGCGGTGCAGCCTTCAAGATAGCTGACGCAGCTGCCTTCGTCGGCGATGAGCAGCGTGCGCTCGAACTGCCCCGTCTTGGCAGCGTTGATGCGGAAGTAGGTCGAAAGGTCCATCGGGCACTCTACGCCTTTCGGAATGTAGGCGAACGAGCCGTCGGTGAAGACCGCGCTGTTCAGCGCCGCGAAGAAATTGTCGGAGCGCGGCACGACCGAGCCCAAGTAGGTGCGCACCAGTTCAGGGTGCTCCTGCACCGCCTCGCTGAACGAGCAGAAGATGATGCCCTGTGCGGCGAGCTGGTCCTTGAAGGTCGTCGCGACCGAGACCGAGTCGAAGACCGCGTCCACCGCGACGCCGGCCAGCTTCTCGCGCTCGTTGAGCGGGATGCCCAGCTTCTCGTAGGTCGCGAGCAGTTCCGGGTCCACCTCGTCCAGCGACTTCGGCCCGTCGGCGCTCGACTTCGGGGCTGAGTAGTAGACGATGTCCTGATAGTCGATAGGCCCATACTCGATGTTGGCCCAGTGCGGCTCCTCCATCTCCTGCCAGAGCCGATAGGCTTCGAGCCGCCACTCGGTCAACCATTTCGGCTCGTGCTTGCGCGCCGAGATGTAACGGATGACCTCTTCGCTCAGGCCGGGCGGGACCGAGTCGGTCTCGACGTCGGTGACGAAGCCATATTCGTAATCGCGCTCGGCGTATTCGCGCAGCATCTCGGTTTCGGAGTTCATGCCTTCACGCCTCCCAAGGACACTAGCGGCGGGGCAAGTGACGGTCGTGCCATGTCAGCCAGCGTCACCGATTCCAGCGCCCCCCGCACGGCGAGCGAGATGGTCTGCCACGGCGCCTCGACGACGCAGTCCTCTTCGAGCGCGCAGCCGCAGACCGCTTCGGAACACTCGGTCAGCGCAATCGGCCCCTCCAGCGCCTCGACCAGGCGCGCGACCGTAATCGCCTTGGGCGGCTGCGCCAGCGCGTAGCCGCCGCTGGCGCCGCGAGTCGAAGCCAGGATACCGCTCCGCGCCAGTTGCTTCAGCAGCCGCGTCACCGTCGGTGGCGGAATGCGGGTGGCAGCGGCGATTTCGCGCGCGCTGTGGAGCCGCCCCGGCTCGTCGCTGGCGATGCGCACGGCGATGATGATACCGTAGTCTGTCAGCTTGTTGATTCGTATCATGTGTTAGCTTCCCTGCGAGAGCATTTTGCACTAAATCAGTTCTATATAAAATCTGCGCCCGTAATAGTCGGGGCAGCACCCTTATATCCGGTCGTTCTGGAGCGGGATAATGATTACCATCACCGAGCAGGCGGCTTCCCATATCCAGCGGCTCGCCGCCGGCGGCGAGCCGCGACTGCGCGTCCGCGTCATCGGTGGCGGCTGCTCCGGGATGCAGTATGACTTGCAGCTGGCCCCCGAGCCGGTTGAGGGCGATGCCGTGGTTGAGGCGCACGGCGCGATAGTCAGCGTCGACCCCCGCTCGGTGCCGTTACTGGAAGAGGTGACGCTCGACTATATTGACCCGCTTACGGGCGGACTGACCCGTTCAGGGCTGGTGCTGCAGAACCCCCAGGCCGAAGCGACTTGCGGCTGCGGCGAATCGTTCTCTATCTGAACCTATGACGCTGACGCTCGACGAAGTCAAGGCCACAATCGTGGCGCGCGAGAACCCGACGCTCACGCCCGCCGAAATCGAGCTGCACGCGGCGACGGTGCACCGCATTCTTGAGCTGAAGCAGAAGCACGGCGTCGTTATTCTGGGCCACAACTACATGGAGCCGCTGGTCTACGGCCTGTCGGAAGGCGCGGAGCAGGGCGACTCGCTCGGCCTGAGCCGCTCTGCGGCGGAGACCGAGGCGGAATTCATCATCTTCAACGGCGTGCACTTCATGGCCGAGACCGCCAAGATACTCAGCCCTGAAAAGCGGGTGCTGATTGCCGACTGGGAAGCGGGCTGTTCGCTCGCCGACAATTTCGGTGCGGCCGAGGTGCGGCAGATGCGCGCTGCCCACCCGGGCGTGCCGGTCATGATTTACGTCAACTCCTACGCCGAGGCGAAGGCGGAGTGCGACGTCTGCTGCACGTCGGCTAACGCGGCGCGCATCGCCATGGCGCTGCCGGGCGACGAGCTGATTTTCGTCCCCGACCTTTTCTTCGCGCAGAACCTGGAGGCGGAGTTGCAGGGGCGCAAGCGCGTCCTGTATCCGGGACAGGGTAACGGCGGCCACGGCGCCATCTGCGAGGTGCACGAGCAGTTCGCGCTCGACGACATCTGCGCCGTGCGGGAGGGCTTCGAAATCCCGCCAGGCCACCCGTCGCGGCGCATCTACGTCCACTGGGAGTGCCGGCCCGAAGTATTACGCGAGGCGGACTTCTACGGCAGCACGACCCAGATACGCAACGATATCGCGCAGCGCGTCGCCGCCGGCACGCTGGAGCGCGCGTTCATCGCTTCCGAGTGCGAGCTGACGTCGAACCTGATGGAGGAGTTCCCGACGGTGCAGTTCTGGACCGCCTGCTCGGTGCGCTGTAGCCATATGGCGCGCATCACGCTCGAGAAAATCCGGCCCGTCTTGGAAGCTATCGACGCTGGCGGCGACCTGCGGCAGTGGGAGGTCGAGCTGCCGCCCGAGGTCATCGAGGCCGCCGCGGCACCCATCCAGCGCATGATGGAACTGAGCGCCGCATCCTGAGAGGATTAACGGCGGCGACGCGCTGCGAAAGCTAGCGCCGGCACAGCTAACAACAGCGGGAAGCCTGGGAGTCCGAGCAGGCCACCGTTGTCGCTGATAGTAGCGGTCGTGACGATGGTGAGCGTCACTAGCGGGTCGTTCGTGGTGCCGTTGGTACCGTTGCCGCCGCCACCCGTGTGGTCAAACTGGGTGTAGTGCAGCATAATCTTCAGTTCGTTACCGACCACGCCGTTCCAGGTGATGACCGTGCCGGTAGCGATGGTGCCGTTGTTCATCTCGTGCTCGGCTCCTTCCGAGACCGAGGCCTGGGTGTTGTCGCCCATGTAGCCCTCCATCCCTATCAGCATCACGTAGTCGCCCTTCAGGTTGGTATTCCAGTCGACCGGCCATGCCTCGGTAAACTCGATGGTGACACTGCCACCACCGCCGCTACCACCGTAGAAAGAGAGCGGCTTCGATTTCACCGTATAGCCGGTGTCGTAAGTGATATTATCGTAGAAAATGTCGACGTCCTCATATCCCTCGTAGGTTATCTGGACGCTGAAGACGTCGCCATCCTGCAACGAGAGGTTGGTCCCGAGGCTGTAGCTGGAGCGGTAGGGCTCCTCGTCCGACCGGCTGCCGCAGTCGTGGGAGCTCTCCTGCACGGTTTCGTCGTTCAGCTTGACGTAGAAGACCCACTCGCAGCCGTTGTTGGAGTAATCCTCGTCAATTTCCTGCCACCAGATATTTGCTTCCTCAATCAGGATTTCCCGCGAATATACTATTGGTTCTGAAGCCCATTCGCCGACATTGACCGGCTGTGAATCCCTCCGGATGGTGAAAATCTGGTCATACTGGGCATTCACCCGCTTCACCTTCTCCGGCTCGTCGGGGAGCTTGTTCTGGGGGCTCAGGGCCAGGTCGTCATCCTTCATGTTGAAGCTGATAGCTAGTTCTGGCTCCAGCGGTTCGCCCTCATCCGCGCCAGCGGGAAGCGCCAGCAGCAGCGCTCCGGCGAAGAGCATAGCAATAGCTGGAATGACGATTCTGGCCAAGGGACGGCGCCAGCCCTCTAGCATTAATAAGGTTACTATCGGCGACGTGCTGCGAAAGCGAAAGCCGGAATCGCCAACAGCAGCGGGAAGCCCGGGAGGCCGAGGAATCCCTCTCCGTCGCCATCGAGGCCACCGCCCGCGGCAACAATGCCAAGCGTAACAATCGGTCCATCGCCGGTGCCGTTGGCCATGTGGTCAAACTGGGTGTAATGCAGCATCACACTCAGGTCCTTGCCTGTGACACCCCCCCAGGTGATGACTGTGCTGGTAGCGATGGTGCCGTTAGCCATCTCGTGCTCAGATCCCTGCGATACCGACGCCTTGTTGTTATCAGCCATGTAGCCGTCCATACCCATCAGCATCACGTAGTCGCCCTTCAGGTTAATCTTCCAGTCGACTGGCCACGCCTCGGCAAATTCAATCGAAACAGACTGGCCGCTGATACTTGCCCTGAAGACCGAGAGCGGCTTTGAAGTCACCTGGAAGCCGGTATCGTAGGAGATATTGTCATGGTAAATGTCTGCATCTTCCCACCCTTCATACCAGACCTCAAAACCGAAATTATCGCCCTTGACCAGGTCGTAAGCCCAGCCCAGGCCCCAGGTCTCCCGCTCCAGGTTGTCGCCGTTGCTGCTACAGGTAACAACGCTTTCATCAATATCCCCGCCATTCACCCTGAACTTGAAAGTCCATTCACAGTCCGCCTCGTAGTCCGGGTCCTTCCCTTTCCACCAGACAATAGCCTGGTCAACTGAAATGGACTGGTCGTAGGCCACCTCATCGGTAGTCCACTCGCCAACCTTGGTCGCCTCGCGGTTGGCCCGGAAACCGGGATACTGTTCAAAATCTGCCCGACCGTTGGTGTGAGCCTCTGCTTCATCAGGCAGCTTGTTCTGTGGGGAGAGTGTAGTCCCGTCCTCCTTCCAGATGAAACCCAGCGCAAGGTTGGGCGAGAAGGATTCTTCCTCCTCCGCACCAGCTGGTGCCATCAGGAAGCCCACGGCCAGCATGAAAGCCACTGCTGAAGCGATGATACGACTCAAGGAACCGTACCTGCCCGCTCGCGTTAATTAAGGTTACGACGGGCGAGATTCGCTCACTCGCCTTCCGGCTCTGCCGGTGCCAGTTCCTCGAGCCGCTGTTCGGCGTTCGCGAGCATTTCGCGGCAGCGCTCGGCGAGCGCGCTGCCCTGCTCGAACAGCTCCATCGCCTCTTCCAGCTCGACCTCGCCTGACTCCAGCTGCGCCAGCAGCGCCTCGAGCCGCTGCAGCGCCTGCGAGAAGTTCAGCTCCGCGTCTTCGTCACTTGACATTCCATGCCCCCCTTGCCGAGCGTAATATCAATTTCGCTGCCGACCGGCACCGGCGTCCGCAGCACACTTCCGCCTTGCTGCACGATAGCGTAGCCGCGCCCCAGCACTGCGGTCGGGTCAAGCCCCGCGAGCATCGCGCCCGCCTTCGCGAGCCGCTCGCCGCGCGCGGTGAGCAGCGTGCGCAGCCCGCGCTGTAACTGCGCCGTCGCGCTGTCAAGCCGCTGCACCCCTTCGCGCAGCCGCTTGCGCGGGTGCGCCAGCACCAGCCGGTGCCGTAGCGCGTCGAGCGCCGCTCCCTCGCGCTCGACACGCCGCCCCGCTAGCGCCGCCAGCTGCTGCAGCGCGCTGGCGAAGCGCGCGTCCACCTCGCGCCAGTCGGGCAGCGCCAGTTCGGCGGCGTTGCTCGGCGTCGCAGCGCGCAGGTCGGCAACGAAGTCGACGACCGTCGTATCTATTTCGTGACCGACGCCGCTCACGACCGGCGTCGCGCAGCCGAAGACCGCGCGCACGACCGGCTCGGCGTTGAAGCCGTCCAGGTCTTCCGGCGAGCCGCCGCCGCGCGCCAGTATCAGCAGCTCCGCACCGAGCGCATCGGCGCGCTCCAGCGCCGCGACCAGCGCCGCGGGCGCGCCGGTGCCCTGCACCAGCGCTGGGACGACGCTGACGCGCGCCAGCGGCCAGCGCTGGCGTGCGACTTTCAGGACGTCGTTGAGTGCGGCCGAGCCGGCGCCGGTGACCAGCGCGACGTGCAGCGGAAACCGCGGCAGTTCTTTTTTATACTGGTCGTCGAAAAGCCCCTCGCTGCGCAGCTTGCGCTTCAGTGCCTCGATAGCGGCGGCGCGGTCACCCGCACCAGAAGGGCGCAGCCCGCGCACGGTGAGCTGGTATTGCGACCGCGCACCGTAGGTCGAGAGCGACCCGCGCGCGATGACCTGCTGCCCCTCCTCGGGCTGCGTCGCGAAGCTCCCCTGGCTGTTGGCCCACGCGACGCACGACAGGCTGCTCTGGCCGTCGCTGAGCGTGAAGTAGAGATGCCCCGACGCCGCCTTGTAGGGCTTGATAACTTCGCCCTCGACACGGATATCACGGAACTCGGCGACGCCCTCGACCGCCTGCTTGACCCGCTGGCTCAGCTGCTGCAGCGTCCAGACCGGCGCGAACACTCTACCCGAACAGCGCAGGGTGATAAGGTTAAGCAGCCGGCCGCTGGCGGGACATGGACGAGTTCAGCGTCAGCCGCGAGCGCATTGAGCGCTACTTGGCGCTGACCGACGAAGCGCTAGCGAAGGTCGAGATTCCCGCCGCGGCCGGTGACGACGCGCGCGCGCAGGCCGAAGATATGCTCGGGATGGCGCGCGCCTACCACTCCGACGCGCAGCATTTCCTCGCCGCCGGCCGTGGCGACGACGCGTTCGCCGCCGTCAACTACGCGCACGGCTGGCTCGATGCCGGCGTCCGCCTCGGGCTGCTCGACGGCAAGGGCGACTGGCGGCTGTTTACCACGGACTGAACTGGAATCAGGCAGTCTCGACAGTGACAATTCTGGCTGGCATGTCGGTAGTCGCGGGCGCCAGCTCTACGCCGAGATAGATGACCGTGATGCTGGTAGTGTATTCCAGCTCAAGGTCTTCTCCGGCATTAATCTTTCCTACGGTGACCGGGTCAAGGTCCGTCAGAGAAAATTCGTATGTCTGTTCACCACTACCCAGGGTGTACTCGAATGAGTAATCACCGTCGGTCGTGGGACTTGATTCCAGCACCGTTACGTGGACTTGGGCCAGGATTTTCTTCTCGAACCTACCCATCTCCGGAATATTGAAGCTGATATCACCGTTAATTTCTGTTTTGTCTCCGTTTAGCGCGAAATCAGCGTCTGTGACATGGTCTTCCAGGTTAAGGTCGATGGCATCGTTGTAGGTTTCGTACAGGTCGAATCCGACACCTGCGGCTGTCAGCAGGACCGCAGCCGTGAGGATAGTCTTAGCGAGTCCGAAGGTAGAACCGATTACGCCAGTTCCGCTTCCACTACCACCACCTCCACCACTAACTATAGATCCAGAATTTGATCTAGCTGAATTATGATCAACCGCTCCTGAATCTCCACTACTATGACTAACACTGGAAGTGTTGCTCTTTGACGAGTTGTAATTCTTGGTCATCGCTGGCTCGCCGGAGCCACCCCCATCTGGTGTTAGGCCATCTTCTCCTCTGACACTCGAAGTGTTGCTCTTTGATGAGTTGTAATTCTTGGTCATCGCTGGCTCGCCGGAGCCACCCCCATCTGGTGTTAGGCCATCTTCTCCTCTGACACTCGAAGTGTTGCTCTTGGATGAATTGTAATTCTTGGTCATCGCTGGCTCGCCGGAGCCACCCCCATCTGGTGTTAGGCCATCTTCTCCTCTGACACT